>VEND01000057.1 GCA_009711765.1 Bacillota bacterium
GTTTTACAAGTTTATCTTCACAGTATGAAAAATTTAGATTGTCTTGATGAACCGCCGTATACCGAACGGTACGTATGGTGGTGTGAGAGGTCGGTAGATAAAATAATTATCTACCTCCTACTCGATTACAAAATATTGAAGGGGGGGATATCTATGATTATCAACGGAAAACAAAAAGATATTAAGCCAGGAATTACTGTTATAGAAATGTTAGAAGAATTAAATTTATCTAAGGATAAAGTTGTTGTTGAGCTAAACTTTGAAATTATTCCAAAGAATGAATATGATAAAAAGGTTTTAAATAAGGAAGATAATATTGAAATTGTAAGTTTTGTAGGAGGGGGCTAAAGTGAAGATTTATTTAAATGAAGAGAAATTAGAAATAGAAAAAGAAAAAACAGCCTATGAACTTAGAGATGAATTTAAAGAAGATGCGGATATAGTTGTATTAAATGGGATGGTTATAAAAAGTGATATAAAACTTAAAAAAAATGATAAATTGACTTTAATAAAAAGAGGAGAAAAACCTGAAAAAGAGGAATTAGAAGCTCTAATGATAGCAAGGCATACACCTAGAGTTCATGAAAAGGTAAAAAAATCTACAGTTGCAATTGCAGGGCTTGGAGGTTTAGGTTCAAATATAGCAATATCTTTAGCTAGACTAGGAATAAAGAAATTATTACTTATAGATTTTGATGTTGTTGAGCCAAGTAACCTAAATAGACAACAGTATTTTATAAGTCATATAGGCATGTATAAAACTGAAGCTTTAAGGGATTTGATAGCACAAATTAATCCCTTTGTGGATATAGAAATAAAAAATATATATCTAGATGAAAGTAATATAGAAAAAAATTTAAAGGATGTAGATATCATTGTAGAAGCCTTTGATAATCCTAAGTCTAAAGCAACACTTATAAATACATCTTTAACTAAGCTATCTAATAAGCCTATTGTGGCTGCTTCTGGAGTTGCAGGGTATTTTTCAAATAATACTATAAAGACGAAAAAAGCTATGGATAACTTATATATAGTTGGGGATAACTTATCTGAGGCAAAGATAGGTTGTGGATTAATGGCACCTAGAGTATCGATAGCTGCAGGACATCAAGCAAATACAGTATTAAGGATTATATTAGGTGAAAAAAAAGTGTAATTTAGGAGTTGATGATATGGATAAATTGAGTATAGGAGGATGCAATTTAGATAGTAGATTACTTATCGGCACTGGGAAATTTCCAAACAAAGATATAATACCTAAAGTAGTAAATGAATGTGGTACACAGGTTGTAACTATGGCATTAAGAAGGGTAGATTTAGATTCAAAGAATGATAATTTACTTGACTATATACCAAAGAACTGTACGTTGTTACCAAATACCTCAGGGGCTAGAAATGCTTTAGAAGCAGTTAGGATAGCTAAACTTGCTAGAGCAATGGGATGTGGTAATTGGGTTAAGATAGAGGTAATTTCTGATAATAAATATCTCCTTCCAGATAACCAAGAAACAATAAAAGCAACAGAAATTTTAGCAAAGGAAGGGTTTATAGTACTTCCATATATGAGCCCTGATTTGATGGCTGCAAAAAGATTAGTAGAAGCTGGAGCTAAAGCAGTAATGCCACTTGGTGCACCTATAGGAACAAATAGAGGGATAAGGACAAAGGAATTAATACAAATATTAATAGATGAGATAGATATACCTATAATAGTCGATGCTGGAATAGGTAAACCATCTGATGCTTCGGAGGCTATGGAAATGGGAGCAGAAGCAGTACTTGTAAATACAGCCATAGCAACATCAAATGATCCTATAAATATGGCAAAAGCATTTTCAATGGCTGTAAAGGCTGGAAGGTTAGCATATACTTCAAAATTAGGAAGAAAAACTAGATTTGCTAAGGCATCTTCACCCCTTACAGGATTTTTAAATGAAGGTGAAGAGTAATGAGTTTTTATGATATATATTTAAAATATAAGAAATTTAAATATGAAGAATTTTTTAAAGGGTTAACAAGGAATGATATATTAAGGGTTTTAAATAGAAATAAAATGGATGACCTTGATTTTTTAACTTTATTATCCCCTTTAGCTGGGGAATTTTTAGAGGATATGGCTATTAAAGCAAATAAGCTGTCTCTTCAACATTTTGGAAAGGCAATATTATTATTTACACCAATGTATATAGCAAATCATTGTGTTAATAAATGCACTTACTGTGGATTTAATATAGACAACGATATTAGAAGAAAAAAATTATCAATGGATGAAATTGAAAAAGAAGCTAAATATATTTCAAAAAAAGGACTTAAGCATATTCTTATCTTAACTGGAGAATCCAAAAGGGATACACCAGTAAGCTATATTGTTGATGCTATAAAAGTGTTAAAAAAATATTTCAATTCAATATCAATAGAAATATATCCTCTGACAGAAGATGAATACAGACAAGTTATAAATACAGGGGTAGATGGTCTTACAATATATCAAGAGGTTTATGATGAAAGGATCTATGATAAAGTACATTTAGCTGGACCTAAAAAAAATTATAGATTTAGATTAGATGCTCCTGAAAGGGCATGTAAAGGGAACATTAGAAGTGTAAATATAGGGGCATTATTAGGTCTTAATAAGTGGCGAAAAGAAGCTTTTATGTCAGGGCTTCATGCAAATTATCTTCAAAATAAATATCCAGATACTGAAATAAGTATATCTCCACCAAGGATAAGACCCCATGTTGGTATTTTTGATGATGTATATGATGTAAATGATAGGTCATTAGTACAATATATTCTTGCTTTAAGATTATATATGCCATATCTAGGGATAACTATTTCAACTAGGGAAGATAAATATTTAAGGGATAATTTAATTCCTTTAGGGATTACTAAGATGTCTGCAGGAGTTACAACAGAAGTTGGTGGACACACCCAATCTAATAAGAGTGATAGTCAATTTGAAATATCAGATAAAAGAAGTGTAAAGGAAATAAGGGAAATTATTATATCAAAGGGTTACCAACCAGTATTTAAAAACTGGATGGATATAGGGGTGAAATGATGAATGTATATAGAGTTGTAGATGCAAATATAAATAGGGTTTCAGAGGGGTTAAGGGTATTAGAAGATATATCTAGATTTATCATTGAAAATTCTAAAATGACTGAAACCATAAGGGATATAAGACATAAAGTAAGAAAAACAACTCCTAAACTTAGCCTTATAGAGTCTAGAGACTCTATGAAAGATATAGGATATGAAATATCTAAAAAAACAACATTAGATATAAAGAAAGATTTAAAAGATATTATAGATGCAAATTTCAAAAGAGTTCAAGAGGGACTTAGAAGTATCGAAGAACATCTAAAAATAATAGGATATTATGAAGAATCAAAGATATATGAAGGATTAAGATATAAAACTTATGATTTAGAAAAAAATTTTAAATCTAAAAAATTAGTTTTAAATACAGATATATATGGGATTACTTCAGAAGAATTTTCCTTAGGAAGAAGTAATATTGAAGTTGTAAAAAATATGATAGAAGCTAGGATAAAAGTTATACAGTATAGAGAAAAAAATAAAAGTAAGCATGAAAAATATATTGAGTGTAAAAAAATTAGAGATATTACAAAAGAAAAGGATGTAATTTTTATAGTAAATGATGATGTTGATATTGCCATGTCAATTAATGCAGATGGTATTCATCTAGGTCAAGATGACATGCCTATAAAAGAAGTAAGGAAGTTATCTAAAAATATGATGATAGGTATTTCAACCCATAATAAAAATCAAGCTAAAAAGGCAGTAAAAGATGGAGCAGACTACATAGGAGTAGGTCCTATATTTAAAACAAATACGAAAAAAAATGTAGAAAAATCAGAGGGGCTTAAATACTTAAAGTGGGTTTCAGAAAACATAGATATCCCCTATGTTTCAATTGGTGGAATTAATGAATCTAATATAAGTGAAGTAAAAAAGTATGGTGGAAAATGTTTTGCTATGATCAGTGAAATAGTTGCTAGTAAAGATATAGAAAAAAAGGTAAAAAATTTAAGAGAGCTTATATAAAAATCAAGATAAATATATTAAATGTATAAAAAGGAGATTGATAGTATGAAATATACGACACAAATGGATGCTGCAAAAAAAGGAATAGTTACTAAGGAAATGAAAATAGTAGCTAAAAAAGAGAGTATGGATGTAGAAAAATTAAGAAACCTTGTGGCAAAGGGAAAAATAGCTATACCAGCAAATAAAAACCATAAGTCTATAGACCCAGAGGGCGTAGGAGAGGGTTTAAGAACTAAAATTAATGTAAATTTAGGTATATCAAAGGATTGTAATGATTTTGAAAAGGAACTTAAAAAGGTCAAAAAAGCAATTGATATGAAAGCAGAAGCTATAATGGATTTAAGCTCCTATGGAAAAACAGAAGAATTTAGGAAAAGAGTTATTGATATGTCTCCAGCAATGCTAGGAACAGTACCAATATATGATGCGGTTGGTTTTTATGATAAAGAACTTAAGGATATAACTGAAGATGAATTTTTAGATGTGGTAAGAAAACATGCTGAAAATGGTGTTGATTTTGTTACAATCCATGCAGGTATAAACAAAGAAACAGCGGAAGTTTTTAAAAGAAATAAAAGACTTACTAATATCGTGTCTAGAGGTGGGTCATTAATGTATGCATGGATGGAGTTAAATAATAAAGAAAACCCATTCTTTCAACATTTTGATAAGTTATTAGATATATGTGAAGAATATGATTTAACCTTAAGTTTAGGTGATGCTTTAAGACCTGGAAGTATAAACGATTCAACAGATGCTAGTCAAATAAAAGAATTGATGATTCTAGGAGAATTAACTAAAAGGGCATGGGAAAGAAATGTTCAAATAATAATAGAAGGACCAGGACATATGACATTAGATGAAATAAAAGCTAATGTGATTTTAGAAAAGAAACTTTGTCACGGGGCTCCATTCTATGTATTAGGACCAATAGTTACAGACATAGCCCCAGGATATGATCATATAACAAGCGCTATAGGTGGAGCTATAGCTTCTGGTCACGGTGTAGATTTTCTATGCTACGTAACTCCAGCAGAACATTTAAGATTACCAAGTTTAGAGGATATGAAAGAAGGTATTATAGCAACTAAGATAGCAGCCCACGCTGGAGATCTTGCAAAGGGTATTAAAGGAGCAAAAAAATGGGATTACGAAATGAGTAAGGCTAGACAGGAACTTAACTGGGAAAAGATGTTTAATTTGGCTATCGATCCTGAAAAAGCTATAAAATTTAGACAAGAATCAATGCCAGAGCATGATGATAGTTGTACAATGTGTGGTAAGATGTGTTCTATGAGAAATATGAATAAGATTATTGATGGGGAGAATATAAATATTTTAAGGGAAGATGCTTAAATGCTTTATTTTGTTACAAATAGAAAGCTTATAAAAAAAGGTTTCTTTGATGTAATAGAAAAAGCTGTAAATGGAGGAGTAGATTTTATTATATTAAGGGAAAAGGATTTAGAATATAAAGAACTTTACTCTATTGCAAGTGAAATTAAAAATATAATAAAGGATAAAAAAACAAGATTAATAATTAATGGGAATATAGATGTAGTAAAGAATCTTAATTTGGATGGTTATCACACTGGTTTTAATGAATTTGTTAGAGAAAGTATTACTTGGAATGGTTTAGTAGGAGTTTCTATCCATAGTTTAGAAGAAGCTATTATAGCAGAAAAAAAAGGCGCTGATTATCTTTTAGCAGGGCATGTGTTTAAAACAGATTGTAAAAAAGGTTTAACTCCAAGGGGAGTTGAGTTTATAAAAGAACTTACAAGAAAAGTTAAAATACCTGTTATTGCAATAGGTGGTATAAAACCTTATAATGTTAAAAAAGTAATATCAGCAGGGGCTTATGGTATAGCTGTAATGTCATCTATAATGATGGATGAAAATCCAAAAGACTTAGTAAAAGAATATATATATTGCATAAGGAGTTAAAGGTTTAATCAATTTTATTAAATATAATAAAAATTTCTATATGAAAAAAAGAAAGCGGCTTCGGCCGCTTAATTTTTTATCTTCTATGGTCGATTTAAATTATTAAAGCATTAATTTATATAACATGTACTGATAGATAGGTGTGATAATAAAATGAAAGATTTTAACAAAGTATGGGATATATATAAAATCTTTTCCAGAATGTGAGAGACGAAGTATTGAAAATCAAATTAAAATAATGAAAGATAAAAGATATAATATTAAAAATATGTATGATAATAATGTATTAGTTGGATTTTGTTCTACATGGGACTTACATGACTTTGTTTTCATTGAACATATTGCTATAGATAATGAGCTAAGAGGACAGGGTTATGGGAGTAAATTAATAGAGGATATTCTATCAAGAAATAAAAATGTAATATTAGAAGTAGAAAAGCCAGAAAATAATATAGCAAAGAAAAGAATTGAGTTTTATAAAAAACATGGCTTTAAGTTAAATTTATTTCATTATGAACAGCCGCCATTAAAAAGGGTGGTCAGAAAGTCCCATTATATTAAATGTCATCATATAAAAAATTAGATGAAAAAGAGTTTGAAAAAGTAAAGTATAAGTTATATGAAGATGTGTATAAAAAGAATAAAGAGGGATAGTTCTATTAAACTATATATTTAGGTAATTAATTATTAAATAATAAATGTATGTTTTCAATTTAGAAAAAATATACCTTATAGTTATAATTAAATATTGATATAATAATACTGTAGATACAGAGCCTTACGAATATTTATTTATACATACAAAAAAACATTCGTAATTTCATTGACTAATATTTGTATATTTGATAATATTAACAGTGGTTGTTCGTGTATAATAAAAAAATAAATTATAATTAAAATATATATTAAAGGAGAGATTTTTATGTCAACTCTCGTTGTATTAGGAGCCCAATGGGGCGATGAGGGAAAAGGAAAAATAACAGATTATTTATCAGAAAAAGCTGACATAGTGGCTAGATATCAAGGTGGAGATAATGCCGGGCATACTGTGGAAATAGGTGATGCACAATATAAACTTCATCTTATACCATCAGGTATTTTTTATGAAGATAAAATTTCAATAATAGGAAATGGAGTTGTAATAAATCCTAAGTCTATTTTAAAGGAAATAAAGTATTTAAATGATTTAGGAGTAAAAACAGATAATCTTAGAATAAGTGATAGAGCTCATATTATTTTTCCATACCATATAAAATTAGATGAACTTAAGGAAAAAAGAAGAGGAAAATCTAAAATAGGAACAACAGTAAAGGGAATAGGACCATGTTATAAGGATAAAGTTGAACGTACAGGTATAAGAATGTGTGATGTTTTCTATCCTGATACTTTAGAAGAAAAATTAAGATATAATATTAAAGAAAAAAATGAAATGATAGAAAAGTTATATGGTGAAAAAGGTTTAGATGAAGATAGTGTAGTAAAGGAATATATGGAATATCTAGAAATACTTAAAAAGTATATTGTGGATACTTCAGTTATAATTAATGAAGCTATGGATGAAGGTAAAAAAGTATTATTTGAAGGTGCTCAGGGTACCTTACTTGATATAGATTTTGGAACTTACCCATATCTTACATCTTCACACCCAATCTCTGGTGGAGTTCCTATCGGTGTTGGAATAAGTCCATTTAACTTAAAAGGAGCTATTGGTGTTGTAAAAGCTTATACAACTAGGGTAGGTAAAGGACCATTCCCAACAGAATTATTTGATGATGCGGGTGATGAGCTTAGAGATAAAGGTCATGAATATGGTACAACAACAGGAAGACCTAGAAGATGTGGATGGTTAGACCTTGTAATGGTTAAATATGCAGCTAGAATTAATGGACTTACATCAATGGTTATTACAAAGCTTGATACTTTAGCAGGCTTTGAAAAACTTAAGATATGTACAGGTTATGAATTAGATGGAGAAGTGATTAAAGATTTCCCTTCTAGTTTAAAAACATTGGCAAGATGTAAACCTATATATGAAGAACTTGATGGATGGACAGAAGAAGAAATGGAAGGCGCTAAAACATATGATTCATTACCAGATAATGCAAAGAAATATTTAAAGAGAATAGAAGAGTTAACAAATGTTGAAATTGCTTTAGTATCTGTAGGACCTAAAAGAAGTGAAACTATGGTTATAAAAGATATATTTTAATTAAAAGCCAGCTTAATAGCTGGCTTTTTACATTTTTTTTTGAAATGTTAAAAAATTAAAAGAAAAAAGAAGGAATATTTTTGCTTTTATTGAAATATATAAATATATTAGAGATGTATGGTTGCATTGACATTTTTATTTAGCTCCAAGGAAAACGTTTGCTATGCGCAATTATACATTTTTAAATTACAAAAGGAGGTGGAGAAGGAATAGTAAGAAGCAAAAAATTTAAAAGGGGGATGTTAAAATAATGGCAAATACTAAAAATGCAGGGCAAGAGTATAAACCTTTTGTACCAGCAGACAAAGTAATGCCGGAATTTACTGGTCTTGCAATCGTTATAGGTATTTTTATGGCAATCGTATTCGGAGCTGCTAATGCCTACATAGGATTAAGGGTAGGTATGACAATTAGTGCATCTATACCAGCAGCTGTTATTTCAATGGGAATTATACGCGGTATGTTAAAAAGAGAATCTATTCTTGAAAATAACTTAGTTCAAACAATAGGTTCAGCAGGGGAATCTTTAGCAGCAGGAGCTATCTTTACATTGCCAGCATTATATGTATGGGCAGCTGAAGCTGGATTAGAATCACCTAATATGTTTAGAGTTTTAATGGTAGCTTTAATAGGTGGTGTTTTAGGTGTATTCTTAATGGTTCCTTTAAGAAGAGCTCTAATAGTTAATGAACATGGTGTTTTGCCTTATCCAGAAGGTACTGCTTGTGCAGAAGTTTTAGAAGCTGGAGAAGAAGGTGGATCTAAAGCAAGAACAGTTTTTGTTGGATTAGGAATAGGAGCATTATATAAGTTTATAGCAGATGGTATAAAATTATTCCCAGGAAGTTTAGAATGGGAAATACCAGGTTATAATGGAGCTGCTATAGGTGCAGATGCTTATCCAGCATTACTTGGTGTAGGTTTTATTATTGGACCTAGAATATCAGCTTACATTTTATCAGGTGGTGTGTTAGGTTGGATAGTACTTATACCACTTATTACACACTTAGGTGGATTTATTTCTGATCCTATTTATCCCGCATCAGCATCGATAGCAGAATTAGGATATTGGGGAATATGGGATAATTATATCCGTTATGTTGGAGCTGGAGCAGTTGCATTTGGTGGTATTATAGCATTAATTAAAAACATACCATTAATTGTAACAACATTTAAAGAAGCTTTAGGAGGCTTCTCTGCAGGATTTGAAGGAGAAGGCGCTTTAAGAACTGATCAAGATATGTCTATGAAGGCAGTTATTATAGGTGTATTAGTTCTTGTTGTATTAATGATGTTTACTAATGTTATTCCTGTAGGATTTTCAGGGGCATTAATAATAGCAATATTTGGTTTCTTCTTTGCAACAGTTTCATCAAGACTTGTTGGTTTAGTAGGTAGTTCTTCAAACCCTGTATCAGGTATGACTATAGCAACATTATTAGTAACTTCACTAATATTTAAAGCTATAGGATTTACTGGAATGCCTGGTATGATAGGTGCATTATCTGTTGGTGCTGTTGTATGTATCGTAGCAGCAATAGCCGGTGATACATCCCAGGACTTAAAAACTGGATTCTTAGTAGGAGCTACACCTAAATATCAGCAGTATGGTGAATTTATAGGAGTTATAGCATCTGGTCTTACAATTGGTCTTGTATTAACATTATTAAACAATGCATGGGGATTTGGATCAGCTCAAATACCAGCACCTCAAGCGACTTTAATGAGATTAGTTGTAGAAGGTGTTATGGAAGGTAACTTACCATGGGCTCTTGTATTTACAGGTATAGGTATAGGTCTTGCTATAGAATTATTAGGTCTTCCTGTATTGCCAGTGGCTGTTGGATTATATTTACCAATCCATTTAAGTACACCTATTATGGTTGGTGGACTTGTTAGAGGAATATTAGAAAGAAGAAAGAATAAGAATAATGAAGAAGATGTTGAAAAGAAGGATTCTCCTATTAAAAGGAAGATTGAAGGAGGAGTACTTTATTCATCAGGACTTATTGCAGGTGAAGGTTTAATAGGTATTTTATTAGCTGTATTTGCAATAATTCCAATTGGAGCAAAATCCTTAGGAGAAGTATTAGCCTTTGGAAAAGGAGCGTTAGGACAAATTGGAGGATTGATTTTCTTTATTGCGTTAATATTAACGTTAGCTAAGTCCTCAATATGGAGAAATGTTAAAGAATAACTTATAAATGATAAAAGGGGATATTTATCCCCTTTTATTCCATTTTAGAATAGGAGGCATTTTTATGAAGGGCTTAAGAAAAATGAAAAAAGAAAACTTTTTAGATTTTGTTGTAGTTAAAAGTGAAGATGTAGATTGGAAAGAGTTAGATAATGGTATAATACAGATAATTATTTGGAGAAATTCATTATTAGATAAAATAGTAAGAAAGTTTTTTAATACCCCTGAAAAAACAAAAATAGATCTAGATAAAACAGGAAGTTTCATATGGAAATGTATAGACGGAAAAAGAGATATTTATGAAATATCTAAGTTAGTTAAAGATGAGTTTGGAAAAAAAGCAGAGCCTCTTAATAAGAGACTTATTACATATATAAATATTTTAAGGAATAATAAATTTATTAAACTTATTAATAAACAGGAGGAAATAAGATGTTAAAATATATATTAGGTGTAATATTCTTTGCTATTGCAACCATGATTATTTATGCATGGGGGTTTGTAAAGGATCAAAAAACTCCTAATGATTTAATAGTTAAGTTAAATAATAAAGCAGAGAAAAAGATAATTAAGTATTTAAAGGAAAAAGGCACTTTATCAAAAAAAGAGGTTTCAAAGTTACTATCTGGTATGACAGTATCAAAATTTGGTACTAAGAAAAAGATTGTAGTAAATGAACCTAAAAAATTAGCAAAGTCGGTAATTGATAATATGCTAAAAAAAGATATAATTGAAGTTGATTATGAAGATAGAAAAAATAAATATATATTAAAAAGCTAGGGGGAATTATATGGACTTTGAAAAATTAATAGAGGGGTATAAAGAAGATATTATAAAAGATACCCAAAAACTAGTTAAAATTAAAAGTGTACAAGGGGATAAAAAGGAAGGAATGCCCTTTGGAGAAGGACCAAATAAAGCTTTAGAATATACACTTAATTTAGCTGAAAGATTAGGTTTTAAAACAGAAAACTTTGATGGATATGCAGGACATGCAGAAATAGGAGAAGGAAAAGAAGTAGTAGGAATATTAGCACATCTTGATGTAGTACCAGAAGGAGAAGGATGGACTTACCCTCCATATAGCGGAGAAATACATGATAATAAGATATATGGTAGAGGTACTATTGATGATAAGGGACCTGCTATCGCTAGCTTATATGCAATGAAAGCTATTAAAGAATCAAATGCAAAATTAAATAAAAAAATAAGAATAATATTTGGAACAAATGAAGAAACCGGCTGGGGAGGAATAAATTATTATCTTAAAAAAGTTAAAGAACCTGATTTAGCATTTACTCCCGATGCAGAGTTTCCTGTTATTCATGGAGAAAAGGGGATTATGATATTTAATTTAGTTAAAGAATTTAATAAAAAATCTACATCAGATATTGTTATAAAGAATATTAAAGGTGGAAATGCACCTAATATGGTACCTGATTCATGTATAGCTTTATTAGATGTGAAAGAAGAAAAGAAAGAGTACTTAAAGACATCTTTAGATAATTTTATTGACAAAACAGGGTTTAAGATGTCATTAGAAGAAAATAATGAAATAAAAATAATTTCAAAGGGCATATCAGCCCATGGAAGTATGCCTGAGTCAGGTCAAAATGCTATATCACAGCTAATTAAGTTTTTAGCTACTTTAGATTTAGATGATAGTGATGTTTCAAACCTAATTAATTTCTATGAAGAAAAAATAGGAATGGAATACTATGGAAAGTCAATAGGGTGTGGCTTAGAAGATGACTTATCAGGAAAATTAATATTTAATGTTGGAGTTATAGACTTAAACGAAGATAAAGCTAGTATCTCTGTGAATATAAGATATCCAATAAAATATGATGAGGAAATTGTATATGATGGAATGAAAAAAGAACTTAAAAATTTAGATATAGAAATAGATGAATTAGACCATATGAAGCCTATATATGTAGAAAAGGACCATGAGCTTGTTAAAAAGCTTATGAAGGTATATAAAAGTGTTACAGGGGATGAAAAGAGTGAGGCTATAACAATAGGAGGAGGAACCTATGCAAGGGCAATGAGTAATGCTGTAGCCTTTGGACCATTATTTCCTGGAAAAGAGGAATTAGCGCATCAAAAAGATGAGTATATATCCATAGATGATTTAATGAAGTGTTCTAAGATATTTACTAAAGCAATATATGAGTTAGCTAAATAGGGAGAAGGGGTGAGTTTTCACCTCTTTTTTTAATGGGCATATAACACTTCAGATGTGCTTTTAAGCATGCATTGAAGATCTTTTTAGGAAATTATTAAGAAAAATATGGTACTGATGCACTATACATGATATTTATACAATTATATACAATTAATATTAAATAGTACAAAGACATAAATAAATTTCATAAGGAGTGTTAACATGTATAAAAACGTACATATTATAGGGGTTGGTACTTATAATCCTGAAAAGGTAATAGATAATGAGCATTATATAAAACATTTTAAAGAACTAGGAAAGCAAGACCACGCTAAGGCATTGATGGAAAAGTTAAGTAGAAAAACTAGGAATATAGCAACCAAAGATGAAACTAGTGTATCTATGGAGGTAGAAGCATCAAAGAATGCACTTAAAAAAGCCCAAATAGATGTAGATGATATAGATATGATAATATCTGCTTCTGATACACCTGAATATCTAACGCCCTCTTGTGCATTATTAATAAAAAATAATTTAAAGGCAAATAATGTAACAAATGTTTTCGATGTGAATTGTGATTGTATTGGTATGTTAACTGCTATGGATATAGCTTCTAGATATTTAAAAACAGATAAAAAATATAAAAAAGTGTTAATAAGTGGATCTTTATTAATCAGTCCATTTGCTAATAAAGAAGATCCTATTGTATATTCTTGTTTAGCAGATGGTGCAGCTGCAGTAGTTTTAGAGTTAAGAAACGAAGATGAAAAGAGAGGGTTATTAGGATCGAAGATGTATACAGATGATGAATATAACCATACTATAAGGTTTCCTAAATGTGGTTTATCGAATATAACTGATGATACTACAAAAAGGATAGATATGAAAATGCAATGGAATCCCTTTGATTTTAGTTTTCTATCTGATAGGTGGACAAGTTTAATAAAAGATTTAGTGAAAGAGTGTGAGTATTCTATAGAGGATGTAGACCATTATTTTATGTCCCAATTTTCTAAGCCAGATATAAAATCTACTATGAGGAAATTAAAAACTGATATGAAAAAGGTTACATATGTAGGAGATAAATTTGGGTATACAGGATGTCCTAGTCCTATAATGGCTTTAAAAGAGAGGATGAATTCTATTGAATCAAGGGAAGATAAATTAGGTGTATTTTGTTCTGTAGCAGGAGGATATACCATGGGGGCATTACTTTATAAGTGGTAAAAAATAAAAAAGGAAGTGTTTTTTAATGAAGAAAACAGAAGGGATTTTAAAGTATCAAAAAAATATACTTAAATTTGTTATTACAATTTACTCAGTAAGTGCTATTATTGCAGCTATTTTATTTCCATTGTTAAAGTATTTTGGATTGTTTACTGAAATGAAAAATCAACATTTAATTAAATTTTCCATATTAGTAGTTATAGAAATAGTTCTACTATATTTTATGTTTAAAAAAACAATAAAAAATGGAGAACTAATAAAGAGGAAATATAATAATTTAAAGATTATTATACTTTCTATAACTTATATTAACTACATATTCTTAAATTTCATGGTACCTTCAAGTGAGCTTTGGATAAGTATATTTTATTTTATCATTTTGGGAGCTTTATTTTTAGATATGAAACTTATAGTTTCATCTATAGTTTTAAGTATAGTTTCTCAGATAGTTATTTTTTATTATAAACCTATAGCTTTACCAAAAACTAATTTAACACAGGAATTAATAATTAGGATAGTGGTAATTACATTAATTACTTTTGGGATAACTATATTCACATATTTTTCATATAAAAATTTAAGTGATATGGGTAAGAGAGAAGAGGAATTAAAATCTAAAAATAAAAATATTACTGAAATGTTTAAAAAAGTTAAGAATGTATCTGAAATGTTATTAGAATCTAGTGAAAATCTTACAGCTATTGCACAAGAGGAAAGTGGGGCTATGGAGGAATTATCAGAAACTAGTGAAAATATTTACCTATCTACTAATGAAGTTTTAGATAAGTCTAATGAAAATTATCAAAGGATGAATAAACTTTTAGAAGTAAATGAAAGAGTTGCTAAAAAAATGAACGATACTAAAAATACTTCTACTGAATTAATAGAAGTATCGAAAAAAAATGAAATTTCATTAAATGATACCTTAAAATCTATAAAAAATATCAAAGATAGTATAGTTAATACTACTAAAGTAACTAATGAACTTTCTGAAAAAACAGACAAAATTGACGAAATATTACAATTTATCTCAGACATTGCAGACCAAACAAACCTTTTAGCGTTAAATGCATCTATTGAAGCTGCTAGTGCTGGAGAGGCGGGTAAAGGTTTTGCTGTTGTAGCTGAAGAAATTAGAAAGCTAGCAGAGGATACAAAAAATTCATTAGAAGAAGTTTCTAATATAACAAAGGAATTTGAGAGTAAATCTTATGAAGTTGGGGTTTTAATAAATGAAAATAATGAAGAAATAAAAAACGGAAATAGTTTACTTATTGATGTGGTGAAGGATATAAATATAACTTTAAATAAACTAAAAAACTCAACAAAAAGTATCGTTGAGATTGAAGACTCGACTGAAAAGCAACTTAATCAGACTAAAGAAGTAGTAGGATTTAACTCTAATGTAATAGAACATACAGAAAGGGTTATATCAGATTTTAAAGCAGTTACAAATACTGTTAAACAAACAGCAAGTGCCACTGAGGAATTAGCAAGTTATGCAGAGAAATTAAATGGTATAGCTGATGAGTTAAATGATATGATAACTTAATTATGTGTTTAATATACTAAGAGTAATTATATATAACTTTCTCAAATTATTTATTAGGTATAGAAATTCAAAAGATACTTTAAGGTAATTAAATAGATATTTGAAAAAAACATAAAAAATTTGTAGAAAAGTGTTGACAATATATATATAATGCTGTATTATATTAAAAGTGAGTTGAAAACGACCCATTAGCTCAGTTGGCAGAGCACCTGACTTTTAATCAGGGTGTCCGGCGTTCGAGTCGCCGATGGGTCACCATTTAAGGCCCTATGGTCAAGCGGTTAAGACACCGCCCTTTCACGGCGGTAACGCGGGTTCGAGTCCCGCTAGGGTCACCATATGGGCGCGTAGCTCAGCTGGGAGAGCACCTGCCTTACAAGCAGGGGGTCACAGGTTCGAGCCCTGTCGCGCCCACCATGGATTTAAACATAGGATTAAATTTCAAAAAAACAAAAGATAAGTTTTATATTTGGCCTGGTAGTTCAGTTGGTTAGAATGCCAGCCTGTCACGCTGGAGGTCGAGGGTTCGAGTCCCTTCCAGGTCGCCATTTTAAATTAGTGTAACTTAAGCTTAGTAGACTTAGGTTACACTAAACTAATGATTACCTAGATAATGCTGATGTAGCTCAATTGGTAGAGCAACTGACTTGTAATCAGTAGGTTGCGGGTTCAAGTCCCACCATCAGCTCCAATATAATAAAGAAGGTCGGGAAGCTTGAATCTTTCTGGTCTTTTTTTTTTATTTTAAAATTGAACATAGAGACACATTAATTTTAAAAAAGGAAGCCAATTTGGCTTCCTTTTTATGTTTCCCATCTTAAATCTGGGCCATAAAATTTTAAGGGTTTGAATTTGTTAAAAATTCTAGATACTGTTCTATCGGTATATGTATCTGCAAATTCCTTAGGAGATAAATTTGTAGATATAATAGTTTTATTTCCTTTAATTAATCTAGAATTTACTATATTAAATATTTCTGTATTTGTAAAACCAGTAGTATTTTCTGTTCCTAAATCGTCTATTATTAATAAATCAGATTCAAAGAGCATATCGTATTCTTGGGAATTATTAACTTTATTAAAACCTTTATTGAATCTATGATTTCTAATAACTTCAAGCATCTTAAAAGCTGTTTGATATATTACTATTTTACCTTTATCTAATAAAGATTTTGCTATACAGTTACACATAAAGGTTTTTCCAAGGCCTGTATTACCATAGAATAATAAATTTTCTTCATTGTCTTCATCAAAATTAATAACAAAACCTTCACATATGTTTAATATATTTAGCATATTTTCCCTAGGAGAAAGATTTTCTTCTTCAAATTTATCAGTAGGAAATATATTAATATTAAACGTAGAGAAATTTTCTTTTTTTAAAACATTTGATAAATTAGACATTTCATAGGATCTATTAATTAGTGCTTGTTTTAAACAGTTGCATTTACGGCCATTACTTAAAAAGCCTGTATCATTGCATTTATTACAATCATAATTAGTGTCTAAGTATTCTAAGGGTATATTATTTTCTGTCATTAAAAAAGCTTTTTTTCTTCTAAGTTGCTCCATTTTATCTTTTATTTCATTTAACTTTTTATTATAATTTTCTGGATTGTTAAGTATAGCTCTTGAAAGTAAAATACCAGTTTTAGATATTTCATTATCTAATCTTTCTATCTCAGGAACTTTATTGTAAACTTCTCTTTGTCTTTGCTCCTGTTGAAACTTAGCATGGTCACGTTTCTTTTCAAATTCCTTTAAAATTTCATTGACTGTTTTCTTATACATAAAACTCCTCCATTATAAAAAAAGGATAATTATTTATTGTTATTAAACTTCCATCTAATTTTATCTTCTAATTCTTTAGCAGAATATTTTGATGTACGTTGTTCAAAATTATGAAACTTTGTTTTTATCTTTTTCTTATTAACATTAGAACCTTTATTGTTAGTATTACTTTGTTTAACTTCTCTTCTTTTTTTAATTCTAGTTTCAATATCTTCTAAAGTTTTTATATCTTCTTCATGCCATTTAGACAAAATTCCATTAACATATTTTAAGTTTGGTTGTTGTATTTTAATTGTTTCATCACATGCTCTTAAAATTACTTCCATTGTGAAATTCCATTCATCAAACCATTTATCTATAAGTCTTCGATGTGCATCTGTTACGTTACCCTGAATTCCTAATGCTTTAGTTATTCTATTATATCTTTGATACCTAACATCTCTTTGACCAAAATATTCCTGAAGTTGTTCAATATTTGTTATACCATCATCATACCAATTTTTTATTATTCCATGTACATATGATATATTTCTTTTATTTCTTTTTTCAGAAGAATATTTAAAAGCCTCGACAATAACATCAGTACTCATATTATAATTATAGACCCATTCTAATATTTTCTTATGTTCATTAGGATTAAGATGTCTCCTTATAACAATTCTTATTTCATTAAACATTTCATTTATTGATGGAATTTTATTTGCTTCTACTAAATCCTGAGGAGAACATACATAGGGCTTATCATAGGATGACTCTTTTGCTTTAGTTTGTTTTGCATTAGGTTTAATAACATTATTTATATATAATTGTTTTAAATTAAGAAATTCAATAGAGTAATTGTGATTTTTATCTTCTTTGTTTTTAATCTTTTTTATTATACCCTTTCGCTCCCAAAATTCCCAAGCATTTAAAACATCTTCTAAAGGTATATTTAAGTGTTTAGCGATAGTTTCATTATTAACTTTAATACTTGGGTCATTATCATTTGCATATTTATAACCAAGCAAATATACCTTTACATAAGTTCCATTTGCCATGGGCATAAAATCGTTTATAAAAATGTTTTCTATTGATGTATCTCCGAGGTCTATGTCGGTAGTTTCTATTAAAAAACTCAAAGTACCACCTCTCTTTTATATTCAAAGTAATTATATCATACATTCTTATTTATTTATAACTAGCTTAATTAGCATAAGAAGTTATATTTTTTTACCTGACCAATATATTATTATAAATACCCTTAGTTATTTTCAATATGCTTTAGGAGGCTGTAAAATGTATTTAACAATAATAAGATTATTAAAAAGAATGATTGCTTTATCAATCATAACAATATTACCTATTACTGTCTATAGTTATATTAATGATAATACTAAACTTACATTTAATATAAAAAAAGAAACCCAATATGAAATTAATGCAGAATTATTATCGGAAAAACATATTGTTATAGAAGAAAGAATAATATATTTTAACGATAAAAAAAAGCTAAATAAATTATTTATTAAATTAGGAAATTTGAATATAAAAAAAAGCTATGATATAAGTGATATTAGGATTAACAATATTAAAGTAAATTATAAAACTTTTGGAAATAATAATAATATTTTAATGCTTAAACTTAATACCCCAATAAAAGAATATACTACATCAGTTATAGATATAAAGTATATACTAGAGTTAAAAGATATTAAAAGGACGTATTATAGTTTAGAAAAATGGTATCCGGTAATAACATTTTATAGAGAAAATAGTTGGTATAAAAATGATAAAAAAATTTTAAAAATAAAAATTACAACTCCTAAGGAGTTTACATTAAAAATTAATAATTTTTATAGGTATGAGAAAAAAGAAGATAAAAATACTTACTATATTGAAAGTGATAGAAATGTAGATATACTTATAACAAAAGTAAAATGAAAGGTAAAATAATATAAATAAGAATAAAATAGATATTTATGAATAAAATATAATATAGACAGGCTGTAGAAAAATGGCTTTTTTTAGCAAAACTATTGCTTCATATTGTATGTCCTGATATAATTAAAGAGGAAATTTTACAATTACATTACATTTATTAATTTAATATTACATAATAAAATATAATTGTGGGGATTATATTTTATGGGAGGAGCTTATAGATGAATAGCTCAAATTTTATGGGATGTCAAAAGTTTAAAAATAGATTTTTGAAAATGTTTAAGAATAAAAAATTTAATATGGTTATATTAGCAACCTTAATTGTTGGGATTATCATTGGTGGTGGACTAAGACTAGGTTATAATCAAATGCTTAAACATCAAAGAGATACTTTAGCTTATAATGTATCCTTTGGTAATAAGGATATAGGTATAGTTAGGAATAAAGAAATGGTAACTAGTATAGTTAAGTCTATTGAAGAGGAATTAAGCAATGATTATAATATTGAAGTGGTAATAAATCAAAGTTTTAAATTTGAAAAAGTCCATGCAGAAGAAAATGAGCTAACCGAATTAATAAAGATAGAAAATAACATTAAATCTAAATTAACCTATAATGTAGTAGCATATGCAATTGAAGTTAAAGGAAACACCTTAGGCTTATTGAAAACTAAAAAGCTAGCTAATAAACTTTTAGAAGAGATTAAAAAGCCTTACATCGAAATGGCCAATGAAAAAGGAGCTAAGCTTGAAGAGGTTGAAGTTGTTGAAGATGTTAATATAGTGAAAAGGGAAGTTCCATTTTCTAAGGTTCAAAAGTATGATGAAGTGCTTAAATATATAAGAAAGGGCACTACTGAAGAAAAGACCCATGTAGTTAAAAAAGGTGAAAGCTTTTGGTCGATAGCACATAAATATAATATAACTGTTGAAGATTTAATAAAAGCAAACATAGATAAAGATTCAGAGGTTATTCAACCAGGGGATGAGCTAAGTCTTGTGGTACCTAAGCCATTTTTAACAGTTGCTACTTATGAAGAGAAAAAATATATTGAAAAAGTTCCTTATGAAACTAAATATGAAAAGACAGCTTCTCTTTATAATGATGAAGTAAGGGTTAAAAGAAGTGGAACTCCAGGTAAAAAAGAAGTAGTAGCTAAAGTAGAAAAACAAAATGGTATAGAGGTAGCTAAGGAGATATTAAAACAGACTTTAATATCACAACCTGTTGCCCAAATTAAAATAAAAGGAACTAAAGAACCACCACCTACTATAGGCACTGGAAGATTTATGAGACCTACCAGCGGACGATTAACTTCAAGATATGGCCCAAGATGGGGAGGATTTCATTATGGTGTAGATCTAGCTTCTAGAATAGGTACACCTATAAAGGCAGCGGATGGTGGAGTTGTAACATTTGCAGGTTGGAAAGGTAGCTATGGATATATGGTAGAAATAGACCATGGTGGAGGCTTTAAAACAAGATATGCCCACTGTAGTAAAATATATGTTAAAAAAGGAGAAAGGGTATATAAGGATAAGACTGTAGCTGCTGTAGGGAATACAGGAAGAAGTACAGGTCCCCATGTTCATTTTGAAGTTTTAAAATACGATAAAAATAAAAATCCATATAGTTATATAGGAAAAAAATATAGATAATAAGATTCCCCAGTTAACTGGGGATTTTTTTTTGTTAAATAATATTTTTTAACTATACATTAATTTAAGGAAAATTATTTAGTAAATTTTAACAAAAAACATTGTTTCATAAAATTCCTATGATATAATGAAGTAAGGAAATTATGTAAAAGCATTACATATATTGTTTAATATTACATAGGATATACTTTATGGGAGGAGCTTATAGATGAATAGCTCAAATTTTATGGGAAGTCAAAAGTTTAAAAATAGACTTTTGAAAATGTTTAAAAATAAAAAATTTAATAAGGTTTTGTTAATAACTTTAATCATTGGGATTATCACCGGCGGTGGACTAAGACTAGGTTATAATCAAATGCATAAACATCAAAGAGATACTTTAGCTTATAATGTATCCTTTGGAAATAAGGATATAGGTATAGTTAGGAATAAAGAAATGGTAACTAGTATAGTTAAATCTATTGAAGAGGAATTAAGCAATGATTATAATATTGAAGTAGTAATAAATCAAAGTTTTAAATTTGAAAAAGTCCATGCAGAAGAAAATGAGCTAACCGAATTAATAAAGATAGAAAATAACATTAAATCTAAATTAACCTATAATGTAGTAGCATATGGAATTGAAGTTAAAGGAAATACCTTAGGCTTATTGAAAACTAAAAAGCTTGCTAATAAACTTTTAGAAGAGATTAAAAAGCCTTACATCGAAATGGCCAATGAAAAAGGAGCTAAGCTTGAAGAGGTTGAAGTTGTTGAAGATGTTAATATAGTGAAAAGGGAAGTTCCATTTTCTAAGGTTCAAAAGTATGATGAAGTGCTTAAATATATAAGAAAAGGCACTACTGAAGAAAAGACTCATGTAGTTAAAAAAGGTGAAAGCTTTTGGTCGATAGCACATAAATATAATATAACTGTTGAAGATTTAATAAAAGCAAACATAGATAAAGATTCAGAGGTTATTCAACCAGGTGATGAGATAAGTCTTGTGGTAGCGAAGCCATTTTTAACAGTTGCTACTTATGAAGAGAAGAAATATATTGAAAAAGTTCCTTATGAAACTAAATATGAGAAGACAGCTTCTCTTTATAATGATGAAGTAAAGGTTAAAAGAAGTGGAACTCCAGGAAAAAAAGAAGTAGTAGCTAAAGTAGAAAAGCAAAATGGTATAGAGGTAGCTAAGGAGATATTAAAACAGACTTTAATATCACAACCTGTTGCCCAAATTAAAATAAAAGGAACTAAAGAACCACCACCTACTAAAGGAACTGGAAGATTTATGAGACCTACCAGTGGACGATTAACCTCAAGATACGGTCCAAGGGGATCAAGATTTCATTATGGTGTAGATCTAGCTTCTGAAATAGGCACTCCTATAAAGGCAGCAGATGGTGGGGTTGTAACATTTGCAGGCTGGAAGGGCGGCTATGGATATATGGTAGAAATAGACCATGGCGGAGGTTTTAAAACAAGGTATGCTCATTGTAGTAAAATATATGTTAAAAAAGGCCAAAGGGTTTATAAAGATAAAACAATATCTGCTGTAGGGAATACAGGAAGAAGTAAAGGTCCCCATGTACATTTTGAAGTTTTAAAATATGATAAGAACAAAAATCCATATAGTTATATAGGAAAAAAATATAGATAATAAAAATCCCCAGATATTTGGGGATTTTTATTAATCTTTTTAAATATTACCACTAAACAGCAATATAAGAAGAAGAAATATGATAATATTTTCATTGAAAAATCCATTAGCTTTTGGTTGTTCATTTATTGGGAAGTTATTAATGTCTTCTTCAAATAAGTTTTTAAGATTTATAACTCCTGAACCTTGGTCACTATTAGATTCTTTTAAATCATTACAAGATTTCTTTAGCATACTTTTAACTTGTGAAGGATTTATTTTTTTTGCCTTTTGATATAAAAGACAACACGATCCTGAAACAACAGGTGTTGCCATAGAAGTACCACTTAAAGAAACGTAATTTGAACCTGCGTTTGATAAAGACATTATATCAACCCCAGGAGCTACAACATCAGGTTTTTTTATGCCATCCTTTGTAGGACCTCTACTAGAAAATGGTGCAATAAAATCATCGTTAGGTTCTGGAGTTTTATTATCATCTATAGCACCAACAGTTATTACAGATGGACTATTGCCAGGACAAAGTATAGTCTTTGCTGAAGGACCACTATTACCTGCTGCTGCTACTACTGTAATTCCAGCTCTAACTGCTTCTTCAGCGGCTCTTGCTAAGGGGTCAGAAGAATATGGATTTGTGGCAGGACTACCTAATGATAAATTTAATATTTTAGTATCATAAACATCTTTAGTTTCTATTACCCATTCTATAGCAGAAACGATATCTGAAGTATTTCCGCTGCCTGATTCATCTAAAGCTTTAACAGCTAGTATATTAGCTTCAGGTGCTATACCAGAATACTTTTTATTAGAGGCATAGCCATTTCCTGCAATTATACCGGCGACATGAGTCCCGTGACCATTATCATCATAGGGTTTATTTTTTCCATTTACAAAATCTTTAAATCCTACTATTCTATTTTTTGGTTTTATTAAATCGTTATGGGGAGTCACTCCTGTATCAATTACTGCAACTGTAACTTTCTTACCTGTGAAACCCTTCTCGTGGGGGAATTTGCTTGAAATAGTTTTGCCTGCTATATCCATTAATGCAAATACTTTAGAATCAAAAGAGATATATTCTACATCAGGATCATTAGATAGTTTTTCTATTTCTCTAAGATTCATATTGCAAGCTATTCCTCCGACTAAAGGAAGGTTATACTTTATCTCTGCTGACATATTGCTTGCTTTATTGTTGTAAAAATTAATATCCCCATTTTTAAATCTTACAATGATTGGTATTTGAGCTTTTGATTTTGAGTGGAGTTTTGCTCCAACTACAGGGTCAACCTTAAATTTAGGCCTTCTTATCATTACAATCACCTTCCTATGTTTAGTGTATGCACCATAGGGGTAATTGGTTATTACTTAATTAGAAAAAATTATAATTAACTTATAGCAAAAAAAGTAATACTTATATTGTAAGATTTAGTAGACTGATAGTTTTAATATTAATAACTAGAATATTAGGTAAGAACTAAAAGTTTTGTGTTATAGTATTATATATAAAGGGAGTAAATATTTTATAAACTTATATATATAATTCTAATATTTTAAGGGGAAGGGGTAAGTAACTAAGTTACAAGTATTAATGCAAAAAAATTACCAATGAAGTTTACATAATATTGTGGTATAATAAAAAAGTCCCTCATATACATAGAGATATAGAGAGGGGGACTTATAATGAAAAAAAGATCAGTAAAAATAATAATGAGTATTCTTATATTTCTATGTATACTAATTTTTAGTTCTGTTAACTTACAAGATTATATAAAAATTTCTCTATACCCATTTTTAAAAAACATTGAGAAATATAGAATTCTTAACAATGTAAAGGATTACGATATATATGAAACAGAGCATTTTATAATAAGGCATAATAATATAAAAGCAGCAGAAATGACTGAAGAAATAATAGATAAATACTATGCTGATATTTGTGATATGTATAAGTACAGTCCCGATAAAAAATTTGATATAATTATATATAATGATGGAGAAGAATTAATGAAAAATGTTGGATTAGACAAAGATAGTCCACCCTTAGGTGTTTATTATAGTGGAACTATTAACATCCTTTCTCCGATGGAGTGGATTAAAGATAATAATAACATTAAAGATATATATGAAGTAAAGGGTCCTATAGTACATGAGTTTACTCATTTAATAGTTGATGAGTTAACAAATGGAAATTATCCAATGTGGTTAACAGAAGGATTAGCTTTATATACAGAGTATTCTACCACTGGATTTGAATGGGGAGAAAAATTATCATATAATAATAAAGTGTCGGTAGAAAACTTAAATAGAGATTTTAATAGTATAGATCAGACAATTGCCTATAGAAAATCCTTTGAGGTAGTAAAGAATATATCCGATAATTGGGGATTTGAAAAGGTGAAGTTAATGTTAACAGATCTAGGAGAAGGAAACACAATTCATAAAACTGTAAAGGTAGTTTTAAAGATAAATTTAAATGATATAGAATAAATAGCGTCAGCCTTTTTTGGTTGACGTTATAATTTACTATAAATTTAGAAGGAAAACTTTATAATTTATAGAAAGAGTATATAATTAATATTGTTCTTATAATAAATAAGTGGAGGGTTATGCATGAAAAAAATATTAGTGGTGGACGATGAGAAACCTATAGCTGATATATTGAAATATAATTTAGAGAAGGAAGGATATGAAATTGTTACGGCATTTGATGGAGAAGAAGCTGTAACAAAAGCATATGATAGCAATCCTGATTTATTGTTATTAGATGTTATGTTACCAAAAAAAGATGGTTTTCAAGTACTAAGAGAAATAAGGCAAAGCTTACAGACACCTGTATTAATGTTAACTGCTAAAGAAGAAGAAGTGGACAAGGTATTAGGATTAGAATTAGGAGCGGATGATTACATAACAAAACCATTTAGTATGAGAGAATTAGTTGCCCGTGTAAAAGCGAATATTAGAAGAGGAGAAATATCTAGTACAGATAAAAGTGAAGTTATAGAGTCAGGAGATTTAATAATAGATTTAAATAAATATGAAGTTAAGAAAAATGATAAAGTAATTGAACTTACTTTAAGAGAATTTGAATTACTTAAGTTTCTTTCAACAAAAGCTGAACAGGTTTTTTCAAGAGAAAAACTATTAGAAGAAGTATGGGGCTATGAATATTATGGAGATATAAGAACTGTTGATGTTACTGTAAGAAGATTAAGAGAAAAGATAGAAGACAATTCAAGCAGTCCTAAATATGTTATTACCAAACGGGGTGTAGGGTATTACTTTAGGAGGACATAGATATGTTTAAAAGTATAAGGTGGAAGTTTATAACAGTTTATTTCCTTTTAGTTTTTATAGCTATGATAATTGTTGGTATTTTTATAGTAAAAGCTTTTGAAGATCAACAAATAAAGCAAACTTCAGAATCTATGGAAAGTTATGTAGAAAAATTACTTGAATATTCTTCGGTAGTAAAAAATGAAGATTGGAATATAGAAGAAACTAAAAAAAGCATAAAAGATACAATAAAAAAATGGCCTTTACCAACAACGGATAGAATATATATTATTAATAACTCACCTACAAACCCAGTAATTATAGCAGCTAATCCAAATAATGAAAATATAATAGATACTAGCGCCTATGAAAATAAAGAAATAGAACCGCAATTATTTCTTGGAGCATTAAATGAAGGAGTTAATAAACAAGGATTAAGTGTAAATAAGGATAATATAAGAGTGAAACATTTAGCTTATCCTGTTACAAGCGATGAAATGGGAGAAGTTAAAGGTATAATTTATATGGCGTCTGATTTAAAAAATATTACAGATACTTTAGATGAATCAAAAATAATATTAGCTAAAGCAACATTATTAGCACTTTTAATAACGGTTACTTTAGGCTTTTTTATTGCAAGAAGTATAACTGAACCTATTAATGATGTAACAGTTAAGGCTGAAAAAATGGCTGAGGGAGATTTTAATCAATATGTTGACGTTAAATCCAATGATGAAATAGGTCAACTTGCCAGTATGTTTAATTTTTTAACAGATAAATTAAATAGTACAATATCAGAAATGTATCGAGAAAAGAGTAAAATGGAAACTTTATTTAATTACATGGCGGATGGACTTTTAGCAGTAAATGATAAGGGTAATATAATTCATGCTAATCCAGTTGCACTAAATATATTAAACTTTACATATAATGATATTATAAAGATAAAATTTGATGATATATTTAAAGATATAGATAAAAATATAACTTTAGAGTATTTAACCAAAGAAGATTCCTGGGAAGGTGCGGAAACAATCCATATAGGAAAGTCAACCTATAGAGCTAAATATGCTCCATTTAAGAATAATAGCAATGAAATTGGTGGCTTAATAATTGTTTTTCAAGATATAACAGAACAACATAAATTAGAGAATATGAGAAAAGAATTTGTTGCTAATGTATCCCATGAACTAAAAACTCCAATTACTACAATAAAAAGCTATAGTGAAACTCTTTTAGATGGAGCAATAGATAATAAGGGATTAGCAACTCAATTCTTAACAGTAGTTAATGATGAATGTGATAGAATGACAAGAATAGTTAGAGATTTATTACAGTTATCTAATTTTGATTTTAAAGAAATGAAATGGGATAAAAGCAAACTATCTATTAATAAATTGATAGAGTCATCATATATGAAGATTAATATGGCAGCACAGGAGAAAAATCAAAGTATAAACATAGATATTAAAGATGACTTACCTAAAATATATGGTGATAAAGATGCTTTAGAACAAGTTATGTTAAATATATTAAGTAACGCTGTTAAGTATACTCCTGATGAAGGACAGATAAATGTATGTGCTGAAACCAAAGGTGAAAATATTCTCGTAACCATCGAAGATAATGGAATAGGTATACCTAAAGAGGACTTAAATAGAATATTTGAAAGGTTCTACAGAGTGGATAAGGCGAGATCTCGAGCTTTAGGAGGAACTGGTCTAGGTTTATCCATTGCAAAACAGATTGTTGCAGCCCATGGAGGAGATATAACAATCGAAAGTGAATATAATGTAGGTACTAAGGTTAACTTAATATTACCTAAAGAAAATAATTAAAATACTTTTTAAATAGCATGAATTCTTAATTTAACAATGCTTTCTGTGTAATTTAATTTTAATTACGTTGTAATATGTTTGTAATAATGTTGTTGTATAATTATAATATGATGTTATATATGCAATGAGGAGGTTTTTATTATGCTAAGAAGAGCATTAACAGGAACCTTAGTACTATTTATAATAGCTGGTACTGGTTCTGTTGGATATACAATTGACAATGATACAGAGGGCACAGACAAAAATTCAACGAAAATTGAAATTAAAAATCAGGAAAGTAGTATGGAAGTTGTGTTCCCTGAGGATGATTTTATTACTTCTCAAGAAACTGTCTTGCTTTCTGGAAGAGCTGAAAAGGGAACAACTATAATGGTTGAAGTTTATTCTGTCAAAGAATTAGAAGAGACAGAAATTGAAACCCATACATTAGAAGTTGAAGAGCTAGGAATATTTAATAAAAGTATTAATTTAAAAAAAGGTACTAATAAAATAGTTATAAAAGCAAAGAAAGAAGATACTGTTGTTCATTCTGTAACTAAAAAAGTTATTGTTGCAGATGAAGAAAAGGCAAAGGAATACTTAAATAAATCAGAAGATATAAACATATTAAATAAACTAAAAAAACAAATAAGTGGAGATAATAGTGAGAGTAAAGATATAGATGAAGAGAATAATGAGAGTAAAATTATAAAAGAGGATAATATTTTAAACGAAAATATAAAAGAAGATAATACAGAGAGTGGAGAGATAAAAGAGTCGGACAAATTAACAGAGTAATCTTGGAGATGATTAATAATGACTAATGATAGATTAAAGACGGCTGTCCTAGTAACTTTGTTTGCTTTGAGTGTATTATTAGCACAAAGGTTACTAGTTGACATCCCCTTTAATATTATGCCCTCATTTGGACAACTTAACGACACTCCTAAACAAGAGTATGATTACTTCCTTTCTGATATTATTTCTCCTGAAAGATTTTTAGTAACCTATGGAATAAACAATCATAGAATTTTATATGGTAACAATACCCACAACCTTTGGACTGATTCAAAGGTAGTATTAAAGAAAATATTTAACAAAGAAAATTCTGATATTGAGCTTATAGAAAAAAAAGAATATATTCAGTATAAAAATAAAAGATCTATTGTTTTACAATTTAAAGAACAGATACCAAGTCAAGTCATTTCTAAAATGTTAGGTATTTATACTCCTAGTTCCATTCATAACCAGATAGGATATGTAGAAGATATTTATATACGTTTAGGTTCTAAAGGGCTTTTTATTTTTACTGATGGAGAAAAATATTTAAAAGTAGAGAATCCAGAAATATCAATAGAAAGCATAGCAAAGACAATAAAAGACATAGAAAACAATAGTGAGGAAGAATATGTTACATATTATCCAGGAAGAACTATGTTTGGAGCACAGGAAGATGTTTATGCACCAGCTCCTAATAGTATGGTTAATACCCTGCCTGATGTTTATGCAAAGAGTGGTGTAATAGGAAAAAAAGATAAAGAAATGGAGTCAATGATTGAGAATTTCTTCGATAAAGATATTGATTACATTAGAAAAGTTGTAGAGAATAATGGTTCAGTTATATATATGTATGACCCACAAGGGCTTGTTATTTCACCTAATGGAGTATTAGAATATTTTAATGAAATAGAAGAGCCTGTCTTAGAAAGAGACCTTTATGAAAGTTTAACTACTGCAGTTGATTTTATAAAAGAAAACAATAGATGGCCCACCGGAGCATATTTAACAGACATTGAAAAGATAGAATCAAAGGGTAATAAAGGTTATAGATTTAATATTACCTATAGAGTAAATAACAAGCCGGTTGTATTAAATAAAAACTCTATGGAAAATTTAAAGGGCTTAAAAGCTCCCATCGAAATAGAAGTCTATAATGAATATGTTAAAAACTATAAAGAATACTTAAGGGATGAAGATATAGGTATATATAGAAGTTCAATATATAAAACTCAGAAAGCTAAGGTTCCAGAGGATGTTATTAGAGAAAACATAGATTTAATTAAATATATTTATGCAAAGGAAACAGGTGTCACAGAAAAAGAAGTTGAAATATTAGAAATCCTTTCATCAATTAAGAAAATATCTCTAGCTTACTATGACCCCTGTGAAAGGACAAAGGGTCAAATAATGCCAGGTGTTTGGATAATAAAAATAGGTGAAACTGAGTATATATTTGATATACAAACAGGAGATGTGGTTAATAAAGAGAACTTAATGTAACTGGATGGTGGATGAAATATGAATTGGTCTAAGGCAAAAAACATATTAATACTAGCCTTTATTATAACAAACATATTATTAGTTTATGTTATTACCGAAAATAAACATAAAGAAAATGAGACTGTTACTAATGAGCAGTTTATTGAAAATGTTAAGGATTTATTAAATGAAAAGAATATAAAACTAGCTACAGATATTCCTAAAAATCTACCGCCGATGTATTTATTAAATATAGAGTATGAAAATTTTGAACCGGACAAGTTAGCAACTAAATTTTTAGAAAATGATAAATATGATAGAAAAAGCACTATATATTATGAGAATGACAAAGAGGTAATATCAGTATTATATGAAAATGATTTAGAAAGATTAGAAATATTAAATAAAAATTATATTAAATATGAGAATCACCGTAATAATAAGAAGTACAGAGATTTAGGGAAAGAGCAACTAGATTTAATAGTAAGTAATTTTTTAAAAGAAAAAGGATTATATAAAGATGACTACGAACTCACATATCATAATGCTATTAATGGAGAGCACATTCTTAGATATACAAAAGTTTATAAGGATTTATTTGTTGAAGTAAGTCATATGGAGTTTAAGATAAATTCAAGTGGTGTAGAAGAATTTCAAAGAAAGTGGCCTATTGTAGGCAATTTAAATGATGCAGAAATAAAGATAAGACCTGCACCTTATGCATTGTTAAGACTACTTTCAAAGAGTGATATTTATGGAAAAACAATTACTGATATAAGTATATGTTACTATTTTAATCCAGAGATGCACAGTATAGGAAATATTAAAAATGCTAAAAAAGGGCAAGCAGGACCAGCTTGGCGAATACAATTTAATGATTCTGAAGGGACAGTAAAATTTTTAGAAGAATACTAGTTTAACACGGAGAGGAAAAAATCCTCCCCGTTTTTTTTAATACCTATAATTTTACTGTTTAAAAATAGGTAAAAGTCTTATATAATGATTATATAAGACTTTTGTACAAGTTGTTCTATTTAAATTTTAAAAGAATAAATATTATAGTAAGATGTAAATTCATATAAACTTAAATATTAGAAAGTGGGGTGAAGGCAACTGACCTAGGTCAGTTACCATATATGGAAAGACTCATAATAGAAGGCGGATATCCTTTAAAAGGAAAAATAGATGTAAGTGGATTTAAGAATGCAGTGCTAGCAATAATACCCGCAACACTTTTAGCAGGAGATAAATGTATAATTGAAAATGTACCATTGATAAGTGATGTTTATATATTAAAAGATATTATGACAGAATTAGGTGCAGATGTAGAATTAAAATATAATAATATAATGGAGATAGATACAAGTAAAATAAAAGAGTGCGTAGCACCTTATGAATTAGCTAAAAGATTAAGAGCTTCATATTATTTAATAGGAGCAGCTTTAGGGAGATTTAAGGAAGCTAAAGTGTCATATCCAGGTGGGTGCGATATAGGGACAAGACCTATAGATCAACACATAAAGGGATTTGAAGCTCTAGGTAGTGAAGTAAATATAGACCATGGACTTATTAAGTGTAGAGCAGATAAATTAGAAGGTTCAAAGATATATCTAGATGTTGTTAGTGTAGGAGCAACTATTAATATAATGTTAGCTGCTGTATTAGCTGAAGGAAAGACTATTATAGAAAATGCAGCAAAAGAACCCCATATTGTTGATACTGCTAACTTTTTAAATTCTATGGGAGCAGATGTAAGGGGAGCAGGAACAGATGTAATTAGAATAAATGGAGTAGAAGAATTACATGGTTGTACTTATAGTGTAATTCCAGATCAAATAGAAGCAGGAACTTATATGGTTGCTGCTGCTGCAACTAAAGGAGATGTTATAGTAGATAATGTAATTCCTAAACATCTTGAATCAGTTACAGCTAAGTTAAAAGAGATAGGCGTTGAGGTAGAAGAGTATGGAGAATCCATAAGGGTTTGTGCTAAAGAAGAGCTTAAAGGAGCTACCATAAAAACACTTCCTTATCCAGGATTTCCAACGGACCTTCAACAACCAATGTCAGTATTACTTTCAGTTGCAGAGGGAACAAGTGTAGTTACAGAAAGTATTTTTGAAGGAAGATTTAAATACGTAGATGAGATTAAAAGAATGGGAGCTAATATAAAGGTAGATGGACGAACATCAGTTATAGATGGGGTTAAGTCTTTAAGCGGAGCTAAAATATCAGCTACGGATTTAAGAGCAGGTGCAGCATGTATAGTAGCTGGGCTTATAGCAAATGGAGCTACAGAAATAGAAAATGTCCATCATATAGATAGGGGATATGAAAAAGTAGAACAGAAACTAATTAATTTAGGAGCAAAAATAAGAAGGGTTAAAGAGTAACCGAGGGTACTCGGTTATTTTATTGTTTATAATTTGGAACTGGAGGAAAGTTGTATGTCGTTAAAATTTTGTTCTTTAGCCAGTGGAAGTAGTGGTAATTGTCAATATATTGAAACTGAAAATGTTAAAATATTAATAGATGCAGGCTTAAGTGGTAAAAAAATTCAAAATGGATTAGATAAAATAGGAGTTGACCCTAAGAGCATTGATTGTATATTAGTAACCCATGAGCATAAAGATCATACAAAGGGTGTAGGTATTTTATCGAGAAGGTTTAATTTGCCTATATATGCAAATAATAATACTTGGAATGGAATGCTTAAAGATTTAGGAAAACTAAAGGATGAAAATATAAGAGAATTTAAATCTGGAATAGATTTTGAGATCTCGGATATAGGAATACATCCTTTTAAAACTTTTCATGATTCAAACGAATCAGTAGGATTTAACTTTCATTACAGAAATAAAAAGATAAGCATTCTAACTGATACAGGATGTGTAAATGATAATATTAAAAATAAAATAAAAAATTCAGATTTACTAATGATAGAGGCTAATCACGATATAGATATGCTTAAGGTTGGAAAATATCCATGGTTTTTAAAGAAAAGAGTACTAAGTGATAACGGACATTTATCTAATGAAGCAGCTGGTGAACTTATTACTGAAGTTTTTTCTGGAAGAAATGAAATCTTTGTATTAGGACATTTAAGTAAAGAAAATAACTTCCCTGAATTAGCCCATCAAACTGTAGTTAATATTATAACTGAAAAGGGAATAAATATAGAAAAGGAACTGAAAATTGATTTAGCCTTAAGGGATAGTCCTACTAAAGTATATAATATAATATAAAACTTTAGGGGGTGTGAATATGGATAATGGAGATTTCAATATTAATAAAGATTCTAAAAGCGATGAAAATAAAGAAAATGATTGGGCGTCTTTATCTAAGAAAGGTTATAATAAAGATGTAGAAGCTAATAATAAAAAACCTAAAAGAAAAAAAGGACTATTCTCTTATTTTATAGTAGCTTTAATAGCTGCATTATTAGGGGGTATTATATCAGTATATATCGCTCCTAATTTTATTTATGGAAAGTTAATACCAGTGCCTAGTATATATGAAAATGATGCCGATAATCATCCTAATATTGAGATAAATACAAAAGATGATTTATCAACTATAACAGCTGTAGCAAAGAAAAATATGAAATCTGTTGTTGGAATAACTACTATAGAGACAGAAAATAATTACTTCTTTGGACCAACGCAAAGACAAGGAGTAGGTTCAGGAGTGATAATAGACAGTAAAGGATATATCTTAACTAATTCCCATGTTATTGGAAATGGTAATGCAGAAGAGATAACAGTTCAATTTGAAGATGGTTCTAAAAAGGAAGGAAAAGTTCTATGGTATGAAACTGGACTTGATTTAGCAGTAGTTAAGGTAAATGCAAATAATTTACCTAAAGTAGAGCTTGGAGATTCTGATAAATTAGAGGTTGGAGAACTAGCAGTTGCTATAGGTAATCCCTTAGGACTTCAATATCAAAGAACAGTTACATCAGGGATTGTAAGTGGTTTAGATAGGACAATTAATGATGGTAATATTTATATGGAAGATTTAATACAAACAGATGCTTCGATAAATCCAGGAAATAGTGGAGGGCCACTTCTTAATTCAAAGGGTGAAGTAATAGGTATTAATACTGCAAAGATAACCTCAGCAGAAGGATTAGGATTTTCTATACCTATAAATACTGCAAAATCTGTAATTTCCCAGGTAATTAACAAAGGGGAAGTTAAGCCTGTTTATATGGGAATTAAAGGTATAAAAATTAGTAAATATGAAAAGGCTTTAGGTATAAAACTAAGTATAGATGAAGGTATAATATTAGTAGAAATAGTAAATGATTCTCCAGCATATAATGCAGGATTAAGACCACAGGATATAATTACAAAAGTGGATGGAAATAATATTATAGATATGAATAGTCTAAGAAAAATACTTTATAATTATGAACCTGGGGATAAGGCAAATTTAACTGTAATAAGAAATGGAAAAGAAATCAATCTTAAAATTACTTTTGGAGAAACACCTAATAACTGGTAGAAAAGGGGCTTGACGTATAAATTTTATTCGTCAAGCCTTTATATATAATATTGCTATTAAAGATTAGGAGTGAAAATTATGTATGTTGTTTGTAAAGAGCATTTAAATGAAGCTATCGATGAATTCTTAGTTGAATATGAACAGTCACCAGATGTTTATAAGCTAGAGGATATATCATTTACTGAATGGACTAGTCCAAGCACCTGTGAATTTTGTGATAAAGCTTCTGTGTATTTAGTTGTATAGATAGGTGTTTTTATGAAATTGAAAAATAAAGAAAAAGTATATATCTATAATAGAGAAAATAAGAAATGTTTCTTTTGTAAAAAGAAACTTAAGTTTAGACAAGTTACTCTAGACCATTATCTCCCTTTAAGTAAAGATGGTACTGATGAAGTTTTTAATTTAGTTGTTAGTTGTAGAAAGTGTAATAAATTAAAGGATAACAAAGTGCCTATAGATTATGAAAGGGTCTTAATAGAACTTTTTTTAAAAGCAGTTGAAGATGGAATGATAATAGGTAAGAATTTAAAAATAGATAATAATAAATTAAAAAAAGAATTATTAAAAATTAATAGAATAGAAGATATTAATAATTATTTTATATTTCAAAGTAAAAATAAAAGATACTACATAAAGAATGGATATGTTGTGAAAAGGATATTTTTAGGAGGTAATTATGAATATTACGATAATTTCAGTTGGTAAAATTAAAGATAAGTATTTAAAACTTGGGTTAAAGGAGTTTGAAAAAAGACTATCTAGTTATTGCAAACTAAAGGTTATAGAAGTTAATGATGAAAGAGCTCCTGAAAATTTAAGCGAAACTGAAATAAAGATAGTTAAAGATAAAGAGGGAGAAAGAATTTTAAAAAAATTAAATAATACCACTTATGTAATAGCTCTTGATATAAAGGGTAAAAATATTTCTTCTGAAGATTTTTCTAAAAAATTAGATGAATTAGCACTTAGAGGAAGTAGTAATATAACCTTTATTATAGGTGGGTCATTAGGTTTATCAGAAAAGGTATTAAAAAAAGCTAAGTTCAAGCTTTCTTTTTCTAAGATGACCTTTCCTCATCAATTAATGAGACTAATTTTACTAGAGCAAATTTATAGAGCTTTTAGAATAAGTAGAGGTGAACCGTACCACAAGTAACGGCGGTTTTTTGATAATTGCTAACATTCTAATTATAAAGGTAATAAAAATGCAATTTAAATTCTCAATTTTTAATGAAAGTGTTAAAATTAATGATAAATATATGATAAAATTAATATAGAAAATAGTAAATTTTTTTAAGTGGGAGTGGTTTTGTGAAACTAAACAATGTATATACAAAAAATGGAACAAAACTTGCTGATTTTGGTGAACTAAATAAAGGGTGGGGTATTGAATTTGATGACGATACAGGTAGAGTTAAAGAACTTCATTTTAGTATAGTATTACAAGTTGACGACATATTAGAGACTCGCAATCTTTCTAGAGATGAACAAAATCTATACTTCTATAATTTAAACGATGATATTTTGACTGTACCATTAAAAAGTGATATGGAATAGCAGATTTAAACTATTCAAAAGAAGTGAGGGATACAAAAATTTACTTTGTACTAATAAAAAGTTTAGTTGTTAAAAATAGATATTTGCCACATATCAATAATAGATATATAATATGTTATGAGAACGTAAGTTCCTCACATAGTTTTTTATAATAGAATATTTGGAAAGTATTGTTTGATATAGATACGAACAAGCTGTGACAAATTTAATATAATGGATTAGTGAGAGATAAACATAAATAGAATTAGAACCTTGGAGGAATTAAGATGTTAAAAATAGCAACGGTTTTTAGTGGTATAGGAGCTATAGAACATGCATTAAAGAGAATGGGAATAAAGCATGAAATTGTTTTTGCGTGTGATAACGGTGGAATAAATGTGTTTGATAGAAATATAAAGCACAATATTAAAGATATAGAAAATGAGATAAGATATCTAAGAGAAACAATAAATGATATTGATATAGAAAATTCAGATAAATATGTTAATGTTCTTTTAAAACAAGTAGAAAATATAGAAATTCGAGTGAATGATATACAGGATAAAATTGACATATTCAAACTGGAAAATACTATTGAAATATTCATTTCTGAGTCATTAAGTTTTCTTAAAGAAATAGAAGTAAGCAAATTTAATACTTATTATGATTGTAAATTAGATAAATCTACAAAACTAAACCTTTTAAAAGATCTGAAGAATTATTTAAATAGAAAAAAAGATTGTCCTTTGAATTTAAGTAGGGTTCTGAGTAAAGTGGACAAATTAACTAAGTCATCGGAATATAAACATATAACAGGTGAAATTAGAGATAGTGTTAAAAACTTAAATCAACTACATGAAAAGATAGAGACATTAAAGGTTATAGACAAATTAACAAAAATAGATAACAATGAAGACAAAAAGAAATATGTTGATTCTTTATATAATAAAAGTAGAAAGACTAACTTTGTTAAAAAGAGTTACTTTGCCAATTATAGGATAGATGAAGAAAGATTCCATAATAATGTTGCTTTTTTAGACGGAACGCAATATCAAAACAAGGTAGATTTATTCGTTGGAGGAAGTCCATGTCAATCTTTTTCTATGGTAGGTTCGCGAAAAGGGTTAGAAGATACTAGAGGAACCTTGTTTTATGATTATGCAAGGTTAATACATGAAATACAACCAAAAGTTTTTATATATGAAAATGTAAAAGGAGTAATAAACCATGACAATGGGAAAACATGGGACATAATGTCTGAAGTCTTTGATGGATTGAACTATACATGGGAACATGATATTTTAAATTCTAAACATCATGGAATACCACAAAATAGAGAAAGATTATTTGTTGTTGGCTTTAGAAATGATTTGAAATTGGAGGAAGAATTTAATTTTCCACCTAAAAAAGAGCTAACAAAGACTATGAAAGATTTTTTAATTGATAACGTTTCAGGAAAGTATTATCTTAATAAAAAAGGAGTAGCATTTGTCACTAAAGATAAAAATATAAAAAAAAGATATACTCAAATTGATGGCGACATACAATTATGTCAAAAGGCTAATCAACAGTTTAATTGGCACGGGGATTTTGTATTTGTTGAAGAAAATAAAAGTAAAGAAAAATTAATAGATGATTTGGAAAAGTATTTTTTATCAGAAAAAGTAAAAAGATATGTACTTTCTAGTGGAACTAAAGACTTCTATTCTAAACCTGAAATAAACTTAGATATTGCAAGACCTTTGTTGACAACAATGCACAAAATGCATAGGGCAGGAGTTGATAATTATGTTGAAACTGAAGGAAGGTTAAGAAAATTAACTCCAAGAGAATGTTTACGTTTAATGGGTTTTTGCGACAGCTTTAAACAAGTTGTTTCTGATACACAAATGTATCAACAAGCAGGAAATTCAATAGTAGTAGATGTATTAATTGATATTGTACAACAAATATTAAAAAGTTTACCTCAAATGAAATATGGTAGAGATTATAATTATAGACAAGATAATAATGCTAATGAAAATACGAATGAAAAAGAAGAAGAAAATTTATCTAAACAAATTAACTTATATAAATATGATATCTATGACGACAATGAAGCAATTGGATAAATTATATTGGAGTTTCATTGCCAAAACAAGAAACTGTTAAGAAATGTTATTATCACATTTCTTATATAGTTTCTTGTTTTTTTATTTTAAAAGTATATTATTGTTTAAATATGTGGATGCGATGATATTCTAAGTATTTATCTTTATTATTATGTGTATTGTAAATGTTATAAGTTTTAGTGTTATCTAGGAATAGAGAGTTTTTAACTTCGGGACTTAAGTGAGAAGATATCAATAACTTACCATTATTTTCAAAAGATATTAACCCAAGATCGAACAAAACGTCATAAGTTGGAGTAAGTGATAACCCATTATAACCACTTAATCTTTGTTCATTGTTTTCACATTCCCTCCAAGGGATTATATGGCTAGCTCTAAGTAAAGATTTTTCACTAATACCTGTAAATGGACATTTAGGCATAATTCTTAAAGTGTTTTTTCTAAATTTACCTTGGCCTTTTCTAGCGACTATTAAAGTTTCTTTTTGTGTTGAATCAATACTAGTATCGTTTTTAATATCTTGTTCAACCTTATTCTCTGTTTTATTTTTACTATACTTTATATCTGTGTTTTTATTTAATATATGTACCAATTCAAAATAATACTTGATATCTTCTTCTTTTTCTACATTGATAAGCTTATAGATATTAAGTTTAGTGATTTTTGGGAGTGAAATTTGCCTCAATATATCATTCCAAACAAAATTATCTGATGATCCTATATAGAATCTATCTTCGTCTAATTTGCCATCTTGATTGAAGATATTAAACTCTATAGTTGCATTTAAAGACTTTATATTATTTAATCTTTTATCGTATAATAAAGAGATATCTTTTCTATGGTTTTGTTTTGGAAAATGATAGTCAACATATGAATCTTCCATGTATTTAATTAGATTATCTTTATAAAGGAAACAAGTCTCTGAGCATCCGTGATAAGATTTTTTACCTTTAGTAACTGTTTTTGTATCATGAAAGTTAAAAAATGAGTCTTCACTTAGTTTGCTTTGAGTTGATACATATAATCTTGCTTCTCCACTACCTGAACCGACTTTATTTGCAGGTTTTACAAACGAGTCTGAGATATTAGCAGTCGCCTTATTGATGATTTTATAACTTGATGCTCCTAATTTAATTGTATTATTATTATTCATTTTCATTTTAATACCCTCTCCCTTTTTATGGTTTTATTATATATAAATCATACATCTAAACCCGAAGAAAGTCAAGGAAAAAATCTACAAACCCGATTAAAACTAAATAAACCATTAAAAATCTAAAATATTAACCCGAATAAGCGTAAAGTTTCGGGTCGCTATAGTTACCAATTGACATTTTAACTTAAACGTAAATTCAATCATAATGAATAATTAAACCATAGAAACTACTTATACTTAAAATATAAGTATCATATAAAAATTATACAAGCATATATTTATTAGTAAAAATATTTAAAAAGGAGAGAATAAAAATGATACAGTTTTATTTAGAGAGTGAAAATTCACTAACATTAGATATTTTAAAAGGAATTAATTATGAATGTATGAATTATGAAGAGGTTTATAGATTATATTTGTATCTAATAGAACTATCTGAGGAAGAACCTTCAATAGAATGGGGGTTACAAGGGTTATTTGATTCAAAGAGTCCGTACTTGAATATGGTGCTTAAAATTAATGGAAAAGAAACTGAGATCAATGTATATAAACGAAATCAACCTAGATATAAAATAGAAGTACAAAGCAATATTACTAGTTTAAATGAATGTCCTGAAGAATTTAATATATTTTCAACATCGAATGAATTACTTAGTTTAAATGAAGCAAAAAAAATTTATGATACATTAGTAAAAGAAAGCAAGTGTAAATATGGAGATGATTCAATTTTTAATTTTTGGAATAATAAAGGGGTAATAGATTCAAATATTACCTTAGGGCAAATAATATCACATCTAGATGGGGAAGAAAATTGGCGGTTAATAATTAAAAAATGTGATTTTTAATTAATAATGTATATGCTAATTTATATATGCTTTAAACTTATAATAATATAAGGTATTGTAAATAATCAAGTTATTATTAGATGAAAGGAATGTAAGTAAACTTGAAAGTAAATAGTAATAGTTTAAAATTAAAGTCATTTCTATTGTTTATAATAGTAGTTTTTGATTATGTTTTAACATACAAGGGAATTCAATTAGGTGTTATATACGAATTTAATCCATGTATGGTATATTTTATGACCTTACCATTTAATTTAGGAGTAATACTCAGAATATTAATAACTTATGTATTAGTAAAAATATTAAAGTACGGAATAGAAAAAAACGGTAGGGAATGGATACTAACAGGTATGATTCTTATTCAATTGGTTCCTTACACAATACATGTTACTTGGATATATTCTGTGTTTTCATTTGTTAAATTACTACGATAAAATTAGAAGATTAAATATAATTAAAGTAAAAATATGTACGTTATGTCAAGTATTGAGTAATGAAATAAAAATAATGTACATTATTTTAATGAAAAAAAAGACTCCAATAAATATAAAATTGTTGGAGTTCTTTTAGTATGAGTGAAATAATATTAAAATAAGTTTAATATAATGTAGAGCCACAATTGAAACAGTTAAAAAATATTTATCAGTGTGATATAATTAAGAATAAATGACTATATATAAAAAGAACAGGTGATTAAATATGTCTTCAGAAGATATATTAAAAAAAATTAAAGATGAATTGAAAACTAATAAAGTTAAGAAAGATGAAGATTATAAAAAAAAATTAATGCTCGCAAGGGATATATTAGAGAATAAAAACTTTAAAGAGAGTTACATTAAATATAATATGTCGAAATCAACTGCTTACAGAATAAGAAAAAAATTTCTCAGAAATTACGACACTGAAGTTCTCTTAAAAAAACAAGGTCGACCACTTGTATTAAATGAAGAGCAACAACTACATTTGATAGAGGTTTTGAAAAAAAAACCTTATCATTTTGGTTATAATAACTTTTATTGGAACGGTAGGAACATTTCACATTATATAAAAAAGAAGTATGATATCTATATCACAGAGCAAACGGGACGTAGTTACTTAAAAAAAATTAATTGCTATTTAAAGAAAGCTAAAAAGTAGTTGGAAATATTATAACAAATTAAAATAAATGTATATATTGTATTAGAATTATTAAATATACGTGAGTAGAAGTAAAAACCTTAGATGAATAAGATATGGACATTATAATAATGTATTAAGTAATGAATTAAATATATATTATAATATTGAAAAGACCTTCAGCAAATAACAATTGTTGAAGGTTTTATTTCTTTTAAGGGGGTATTATTCATGACAACAACAAAGAAAAGCACTTTAAAAACTGAAGTTCATTTTTCAGAAGATAGTAAGCACAGATATTTATTAAGAAAGGAATGGGATAAAAGAAAGAAGAAAGCTATGGTAATAATGAAAAATCCTAGTGATGCAGATGATATGATATTAGACGTTACGACTTTGTGTGTAATTAACAACTTAACTAGGTTAGACTTTGGTTCAGTAGATATAGTCAATATGTTTTCTAGAGTAGATACAAAATTAAGTTTAAAACAAAGCGATGAAGAATTAATAGGAAAAGAGAATGATGAGTATATCAAAAAATCAGCATCAGATTCAGATTGTATAATAATAGCGTGGGGTAGTGTAGGTAAAAATGGTGGTAAGATAAAGGTAAGGCAGCAAGAAATACTAAAAATCTTAGATGAACATAAAGATAAAATGTACGAAATAGGTGATTCAACTGGAAAGAAGGGATTTCATCCACTAGCACCACAAGTGAGACATAGTTGGGAACTTAAAGAACTATATGAGAAAACTGAAGAGAATAGTGAAGAGGATAAATAAGTAGCCTAAGAGAGCAGAGAGATGAAGCTTTCTTAGGCTATTAGTATTTTACAATAAATTAATAAAAAGGGGAGATATTCTATGTTAAAAATAGGTCATGTAAAAGATACACTTAACCTTAATAATATACCAAAAGAGGTAAAAGAAGTTGTAGTTGATATAACTATGATGCTTGATGGAGAATATGGAGAGAATAGGAATATTGAATCTGATGATGGAGGATATATCATAATCATTGAAAATAAAGAAGACTTTAATGAAATAGGAAAATTAGACATAGAAATAAATGATTTAATTCTTGAATCAGTAGATCTTATCAAAGTAAGAGAAGGGGAGGACTATATAAACGTGTTAAGTCTCTTTACTAATGAATTTGGTTTAACATTATTAGTACCAAGAAGTCTAGCCGATAAAGAATTACTAGATGAATTAAATGAATAAGGAGGATTTTTATGAAAACTGATGTTATCGAAATTAAGGTAATCGGTGAAGATTACATAGTAGTACAAAAGAATGGAAGAGGAAAGGTAAAAAGAATAGTAGGTAAAAGGCTTCTGTCTTAATGAAAAAGACAGGAGTTTTTCTATGCTCCTAAAGTAATTTAATAAGATATATTTTAAATATGTAGAACAGAAAAGGAGGCTCACAAAATGTTAAGTATAATTACAGGTATATTAATAATTTTTGTGATTTTAGTTTCAATTTTTACAATGCAATGGGGAAAAGGATTATTATGGTTCATAAGCGGAGGAATAGCAGTTTCTATACTAGGAGAAAGTATTGGATTATTTCTTATATCATTGATATTCTCGGTGCTTTTAATAAAAGGATTAACAAAGTGTGAATTTTGTGATGAAAGGATAGGGGTTTTAGGTAAAAAGTATAAAAAAGGAGGACGTGTATTCTGTAAAGATTGTAGTGAAATGTTAGAACTAAGTGAAGATGAATGATAATGATTTAATGATAAATAAACTAAAGGGGAGATGATGTATAATGAACTTTAAAATGTTAGATGGTGAAAAAGTAATAAAAGAAGGGAAAGCAAACCGCTCAAATTTCATAAATGCCCAGGGAGGAAAGTTGTATCTAACCAACAAAAGACTTGTTTTTGTAGGACATGGCAAAAACATTGGCGAAGGAACCATTGCAGTAGAGTTAAATGAAATACTTACATATGGTAAAGCATTTACATTTAGTATATTCTTACCTATACCAATTCCTAATGCAATGAAAGTTGTTACACAGAAAGGGAAGAAGTATAAGTTTACTGTATATGGTAGAAAAAAATGGATTAAGGAAATTAATAATAAGATAAATGTATAATAGGTTCTAGGCGGTAGTAACCCCCTATAGAATAGACTATTTTAAAAGGTCTGTTCTGTAGGGGATTTTTAATTAGAACTACTTTCTGAGGATTAGATAATATATTTTCTAGAAGTACATGTGGAAGACATAATCATAATAAATTGATTGTAACTAAATGTATTTAATATAAATTGCAAAATAAAATCATAACGGAAAACACATAAGAATAAAAAAGATATTTAGGAGGTAGTAGAATGTTTAATGGTAAAAGATACATCACAAGAGGAATAAAAGAAAATATAAGGGTAGACATGCAAATATATATGTGGAAATTGATAGATAAGTTAAAAAGAAAGGAGAATTTCCAACTAGATTACTTACAGGTATTTAAACTAGAGCCTAAAAAAATAGATGGACTAACATTCCAAAAGATAATACATAAACAAGAAGTTGAACCATACTCTGATACTAAGATAGTTAGTGTAAGTGATATAGTATCAAAGAAAATATTTGTAATTAGCAGTACAGATGAGGAAGGACAAGAGTATTCTACAATGATGTTGAGCAATGAATATTAATGTTTAGACTAATAGCTTAAATGCTATTAGTCTTACAATAGATTAAATAATTTTTTTTGAAGATATGTGTTAAACAGCACTCTATTTCAATCTTTAAAAGTCAAAATATTTCCGCCTAAATATCATTAAAGATCATAGATAATTTAAATAATTTAAGTAAGAATTATTCTTGAAAGATCAAAAAAATCACTTTATTACATCTTTAAAACAAAGAAAAA
>VEND01000131.1 GCA_009711765.1 Bacillota bacterium
TGTCAGAATTGTGATGGGTTAATGGAACCTATACACTACAAAAGTGTACACGGAATAACTTATAACATTGACGATTAGTGAAGAGCCAAGAATAAGCGGCGAAATCATTTAATCGCCGCCTTTTTTATTTTAGTATTTTAATTTTAATAACTAATTGATATAATACGAATTAAGATAAATTAATATACTAAGGAGGTAGCATGAAAAAAGCAGATTTACATATACATACTACAGCATCCGATGGAAAATTCACTCCTAAAGAAGTAGTTGATTTAGCAATTAAAAGAAAATTAGATGCTATTTCTATAACAGATCATGATACTACTTCAGGAATACAACAGGCAATAAATCAAAGTAAGAAGTATAATAGTTTAGAAGTAATTCCTGGTATTGAACTAAGTAGTGAACATAATGGAGAAGAAATTCACATATTAGGTTATTATATTGATTATAAGTCATCATTATTAGAAGATGTAACAAATAAGTTAAAGAAATTAAGAATTGAAAGGGCATATAAAATTTTAAAGAAATTGGAGCTAATAAGTATTTCAATAGATACAGATAAGATTGAAAATATTATAGCAGAAAATAATTATATAGGTAGACCACATATTGCAAAACTATTAATAGATGAGGGATATGTTAATTCAATGGAAGAGGCTTTTGATAGCTATCTAGGCTTTGGAAAGAAAGGCTATGTACCTAGAGAAAAACTTTCATTAGAAGATTCTATTAATTTAATAACAAAAATTGGTGGTTATGCTGTATTAGCTCATCCTGGGTTAATTAAGCAAAACTTAGAACCTATATTAAGAAAGTTTAAATTTCAGGGTATAGAAATATACCATACAAAACATACAGACATGGTTATTGAGAAATTGAATATACTTGCTAGAAGGTTTAACTTAATTAAGACAGGAGGATCTGACTGTCATGGTAATATAACTCCTATCTTAGGTAATACCTATATACAATATCAAAATAATATATTTAAATAAAAGAAAAAGAGGGATAAAAAATGGGAAGAAGAAATAGACAATTTCCTTCAAAAATAAGCACGACTGCCTTTGTAAAACTTTATATATTACACTTATTAAAAGAAAGAAGTCATTATGGTAATGAATTAATAGATGAAATTAAGGAAAGATTAGATAATAGATGGGAACCTAGTCCAGGGATGGTGTATCCATTATTAAGAGAATTAGAAAGTAATAACTACATTAAAGGATGGTGGGAAGAACCTGATAAAAGATCTATACGACATTATAGATTAACCGATGAAGGTTATGAGCATTACAAAAAAATTAAATTATCTTATAAGGGTATCTTTGATGAATCATTAGCAATAATAAATTCAGTTTTATCTGATATATATAATAAATAAACTTGAATTAATAATGCATTTACTATAAACTTATAGTAGCTAATTAAATCAACGCTCTAAAATTAGGGAGAGTTTTGCCATGAATAAAAATGTTTTACTTAACATAAAAAATAAATTATTTAATTAAGAGATATGGGGGTAACTTCATATCTTTTATAATTGGTAAATTATAAATAATTTGTTATATATAACTTAAATATTAATAGGAAAGGGGTTTTAAAGTGAAAGAAGTTTATGAGAATCCACTAATTACTAGGTATGCAAGTAAAGAAATGTCAGAGGTGTTTTCTCCTGATTTTAAATTTAGAACATGGAGAGAGCTATGGATAGCTTTAGCTGAGTCTGAAAAGGAATTAGGAATTGAAATCACTGACGAACAAATTCAAGAATTAAGAAGTAATAAAGACAATATTAATTATGATATAGCAGAAAAAAAGGAAAAAGAATTTAGACATGATGTAATGGCCCATGTACATGCTTATGGTGTTCAATGTCCTAAGGCTAAGGGTATTATACATCTAGGTGCAACAAGTGCCTTTGTAGGAGATAATACTGATGTTGTACAAATGGATAGAGGATTAAAAGTATTAAATAAAAAATTAATAAACTTAATGGATAAAATAGCTACTTTCGCAACAGAAAATAAATGTATTCCTACTTTAGGATATACACATTTTCAACCTGCACAGATAACAACAGTTGGTAAAAGAGCTACTTTATGGTTACATGATATTTATCTTGATTATGAGTCTCTAAATTTTAATATGGAGAATATTAAATTAAGAGGAGTTAAAGGTACAACTGGAACACAGGCAAGCTTCTTAAAGTTATTTGATAATGATCATGATAAAGTTAAAAAATTAGATAAATTAGTCGCTGAAAAGATGGGTTTTGAAAAAACTTACCCTGTTACAGGACAGACATACTCAAGAAAATTGGACTTTAACGTACTTTCATCACTTAGTGGTATTGCGCAATCATTACACAAAATCACTAATGATATACGATTATTACAGAATTTAAAGGAAATAGAAGAGCCATTTGGTAAAAAGCAAATAGGTTCATCAGCAATGGCTTATAAAAGAAATCCTATGAGAAGTGAAAGGGTTGCCTCTTTATCTAGGTATGTGATGTCTAACTTGATGAGTCCAGCAATGACATCTTCGACACAATGGTTTGAAAGAACATTAGATGATTCTGCTAACCGTAGAATTACATTAGGCCAATCATTTTTAGCATGTGATGCCATTTTAGAAATTGCTATAAATATTTTTGATGGCTTAGTAATATATCCAAATGTTATAAAACAACACTTAGAAAAAGAACTTCCCTTTATGGCTACAGAAAATATCCTTATGGAAGCCGTTAAAAAAGGTGGAGATAGACAAGAACTACATGAAGAAATAAGAGTATTATCTATGGAAGCAGCAAAAGAAGTTAAAGAAAAAGGGAATAAAAATGATCTTCTAGAAAGAATTTTAAAAAGTGATAAATTCAATTTAAACGAAAAAGAATTAAATGAAATATTAGATCCAATGAATTTTATTGGGAGGTCCCCAGAACAAGTTGATGAATTTATCAACGAGTTTATTAATCCCATATTAAATAAAAATAAAGAAAAGATAGGTATTAATGTTAACTTAAAAGTATAAAATAAACCCCTCTATTATTATATATAGAGGGGTTTATTTACATAAAGTAATTATGGTAAACTTAATAAGTTTAAATATTAAGGATTATATAAGGTCCTTAATGAAAGGGTTACATAATGAAGTTATGGTTTACTAAATTTCAAATGTGGATTCGTTAATTATTTTATATTCCTTATGCTTTTTTATTTCGTTCATTAAATTAAATAAAGCCAAGTTTTTATTTTTTGCTTCAATCATTATATCAAAATCTTTATCAATAATTTTAGCTTTCTTAATAAAATCATTAAAAAAATCAAATTCTATTTCTTCAGCATGAGCTCTTTTTTTAGTTTCAGATTTAGGACTAGAAATATGAATTTTAGGTTTTAATTTTTCTTTAGACCAACTGTCAAAAATCCTTTGCAAATAATCCTCAATATTATCTCCATTATTATTACACCAGTGATGATGAACATCTAAGACTAAAGGTATGCTTAAATCTTCACAAATATTAATTAAATCACTGACTCCATATATCTTATCATCATTTTCTAATATAATTCTTTTCTTAATGTCAGGGTTCAATTTACTAAAAATCTCCTTAAATCTATTTAAAGTCTTATTTTTATCACCATATTTACCGCCCATATGAAGTACTAGCTTACCATGGTCGCAATCTAGACCAAAGGTTTCCATAATGTTTTTATGGTAATCTAATATTTGTAAAGAAGATTTCACAACATCTTCCTTAGGAGAACTAATTATTGTATAGTGATCTGGGTGAGCACTAACTCTAAGATTGTTCTCTTTAATAATTCTTTTTATATCTCTATAGATGTCTTTAAATTCATTTACATAATCCCAATCTAAAACGTCATCATGGGTAACTAAAGGTATTAATTTTGAAGATATTCGATATACTTGAATATTATGTGCAACATTATAAAGTAGTATCCTTTTTGTATTTATAATATTTTGTTTTGCAACTTTTTTAAGTTTATATAATTTTACTTCTTCGTCTTTAATTTTTTTATATGTTTTATATGTAATAGTTTTAGAAGGGGAACATTTTTTTAAATCAATAGCCATGGCCACATAACCTAGTCTAATTATCATATTTTCATCCTTTCTTATGAAATATTTATCTCTAAAGCCATATTTCAATTTTTAAGCGAATTTGAAGCATTACAATGCAATAGCATTGACAATGTCGAAAACGGCCGTCTATGTCGCAAATAAACGACAATATTTTGCTTCTTTTTTATGAAAATTTTTCTTAGAGTTTATTAATTGAGAAACATATATCGTCATTTGTTTTCGACATTAATATATAGTTTTAACCAAAGTAATAAATTTTAGTAATTAGTTTTGAAAATTTAAAGGATTTCAAGATTTAATATAGAATTATAATATTAGTCGCAAAATTATTATTTTGCGACAAAAGATTTAAAGAAGGAGTGTTTATTTTGTACGATATCCCGCTAATTTTAGAGGATTTCTTGAACTACTTAGATACTATCAAAGGAAAATCAAAAAATACTGTTAAGGAGTACTACTATGACTTAAGAATACTTTTAAAATATCTTAAAATACGTTATAGACAAGTTGATAGAGATACACCCTTAGAAGATATTGAAATAAGTGATATTGATATTGATTTTATTAAAAGAATAAATTTGCAAGATCTATTTGCATTTATTTCATATACCGATAAAGAAAGAAATAATAAAAATTATACTAAGGCTAGAAAAGTTGCTAGTATTAAATCATTTTTCAATTATCTTAATAACATAGTTAATCTAATAGATCAAAATCCAGCTAATAATTTAGAAACTCCTAAAACTGATTCTAGACACCCTACTTACCTAACTTTAGATGAGTCAAGAAAGTTATTAGATGTAATTGATGGACAATATAAAGAACGGGATTATGCTATTGTCACCCTATTTTTAAATTGTGGTCTTAGACTTTCAGAATTAGTTAGTATCGATATAACTAAGATAAAAGCCGATACTTTAACTGTAATTGGTAAAGGCAATAAAGAAAGGACTATTTACTTAAATGATGCTTGTTTAGATGCTATAGATGAATATTTAAAAGTAAGGCCTAAAAATGGCAAGGATAAAAATGCTTTATTTTTAAGCAAAAGAAAAAACAGATTATCTGTAAGAGCTGTTCAACATTTAGTAAAAAAACATTTAAAAAATGCTGGATTAGACACTGATAAGTATTCTACCCACAAATTAAGGCATACTGCAGCTACTTTGATGTATAAGTATGGTAATGTTGATATACGTGCTCTACAACAAATTTTAGGACATGAAAGCGTATCTACTACTCAAATATACACTCATATTGATGATGATAGACTAAGAAAAGCTGTTAAAAAGAATCCATTATCAGAAATTAAAAAATAGACTGAATCTCAGTCTATTTTTTAGGTATTTTTAAAATATCTCCAGGTCTTATGTATGAACTTTTAAGTTTATTAACTACTTTTAACTCATATACAACTTTCCTTACATCTTCCTCTTTCGGATTATTATTAGAAGCTATTTCCCATAGGGTATCCCCTTTATTTACAACTATTGTTTTATACTCTTGATAAGTAGTACTAAAAACTTTATTTGTGTTTAAAATAATATTTGTAGTAGTTAATAATAATAATATTAAACATGTCATAAAAATTATAAATCTAACCTTATTTGCTATAACAATTCTTTTTCTCATTTTTTCACTCCTTTAGAACGTGTGTTCGTTAATTTAATTATACGGGAACACGCGTTCCATGTCAAGACTTTTTGAGAGAAAAAAGAACAAATGTTCTTATAAATATTATTATTCTTATAACATTTTATGGGAAATTAGTTCGAACGAATGTTTGATATATAGTATATATTGTGTTATAATAAGCTAAAATATAACTTTTGCGGGGTGCTACATATGTATGAAGATTTATCAAAGAAACAAGTAAATATATTAGAATTTCTAAAAAGAGAAATAAAAACTAAAGGTTACCCTCCTTCTGTTAGGGAAATATGTAAAGCTGTAGGTTTAAAGTCCACTTCTACTGTACATGGACATCTTTCAAAATTAGAAAAAAAAGGTTACATAAGAAAAGATGCAACAAAACCAAGAGCTATAGAAGTTTTATATAAAGATAATGAACAAATTTCTTCAAATAAAGAAATAATGGAGGTTCCTATTGTAGGGAAAGTTACTGCAGGACAGCCTATATTAGCTGTTGAAAATATACAAGATACTTTCCCAATACCTTCGGATTTTTTTAGTAATAAAGAAAGTTTTATGCTAACAGTTACAGGTGAAAGTATGATTAATGCAGGCATACTAGATGGAGATTATGTTTTAATTACAAAACAAAATACTGCACAAAACGGAGATATCGTTGTCGCTTTAATTGAAGATGAAGCAACTATTAAAAGATTCTTCAAAGAAAAAGATCATATAAGACTTCAACCTGAAAATCCATATATGGAACCTATTATAGTAAAAGAAAATTTGCAAATTCTAGGTAAAGTTTCTGGTGTTTTTAGAAAAATATCATAAAGCTGGCTTTTAGCCAGCTTTTATTTAACGGGGGTATTTATGAAAAAGATATTTGGAGTATCATTATTTGGAGGTATAGAAATTTTTACATACTTTTTTTTTAACGTAAAAGACATGGAAATGTTTTTTATGGTCTGGAGTTTCATTGCTTTATTATTTGTTATATATAACATTTTTAGTCCGTCAAAATGCTTTGTTGGAGCTAACCCTACCAATGTTTTTGCAAAAAACATGGCTGAAACAATAATGATGAAGAATAAAAATAACAATTCTTCATCGTTTTATAAAATTAAGAAAAACATAAAAGTAATAATATACCTTATGTATTTCTTAATAAATCTTATTTTGTTTATATTTGTAGTATATGCTAAATATTATTCATAACTAGATATTAACCAACCCATTTTCATATAAGTTATTTAAACTCTTAATAACACCTAATTTGCAATGGTCATAGGTAAGTCCTCCTTGGAAATATGCAACATATGGTTCTCTAATAGGAGCATCAGCGCTTAATTCTATAGATGAACCTTGAATAAAGGCACCTGCTGCCATTATAACTGGTTCTTCATATCCAGGCATATCCCAAGGTTCTGGTAAAACATAACTATCTACAGGTGAGGCGCTTTGTATTCCTTGACAAAATTTAATTACTGCTTGTTTATTATTAAATATTACACTTTGTATAATATCCCCTCTTTTATCTTCAATATCAGGTATTATTTCATAGCCTAAATCTTTATATACATTAGCTACTAATAAAGCTCCTTTAAGGGATTGTGTAACTACATTAGGTGCTAAGAATAAACCTTGTAATGTATTTCTTGTTGTTCCAAAGGTTAGACCGCATTCTTTACCAATTCCTGGTGCTGTAGCTCTATTTGCTACTAATTCTACCAAATCTTTATTACCAACAATGTATCCTCCAGTTAAACCTAAGCCACCGCCAGGATTTTTAATTAATGACCCTGCCATTATATCCACACCCACATCGGTAGGTTCTAATTTTTCTATAAATTCACCATAGCAATTATCTACCATTACTATTATATCTTTATTAATATTTTTTATTTCTTTTGTAATTGATTCTATATCACTTATAGTGACTGCTTTTCTAGTACTATATCCTGTAGATCTTTGAATTAATATTATTTTAGTATTAGATTTTATACTTGAGAGTATTTTTTCTGTATCAAATTCACTATTATCTTTTAAATCTACATCATTATACTTTATACCATATTCAAGTAAGTTTCCTTTTTCATTACCTGTTATACCTATGACCTTTTGCAAAGTATCATAGGGTTTACCTGTAATTGATAATAATTCATCTCCCTGCCTTAATATACCGCTTAAAACTAAAGTTAAAGCATGGGTACCAGATACAATAGTAGGCCTTACAAGAGCATCCTCTGTATTGAAAATTAAGGAATATACCTCTTCTACTTTATCTCTACCCACATCGTCATAACCATACCCTGTAGTCCAACCAAAGTGTGTTGCATTTAGTCTTGCCTTTTGCATGGAATTAATTATTTTATATTGATTATACTCTCTTATTTGTTCTATATATTTAAATTTTTCTATAATACTTTTTTCCTTATTGTTAATAAATTCAACTACTTCTTTTTTTACAGACATTTGTTTGCATAATATATTTATTGTATCCTTATCCATTTTATTCACCTTCCTTAATCATCTAATGTATTTTATCATAGAAGAATTTATTAATCAATTGTCATTGTTGCAAAATGGACATCTTCCTGTCTTTATAATTTCTTTTCTTATCTTTATCGGACTATAATCTAGTCCTTTTTGAAATCCTTCATTAATTCCTATTCTTCTGCCAATAGAATAGCCTACTAAAAAAATAAAAAAAGCAATTATTAAAATATTTATTAAATCCATTTTCTTATTCCTCCATTTTCTATAAGTTGTATAGTAAAAAACACTAATAAACTATAAACTAATTTAGTTACATCTAACTTTATTGTAAATAAAATAAATATTATTACAATAATTAAAACTTCTCCTAAACCAAATTGTAAAACATAATTTTTTTTATTATATTTTTTATCGTATTTAAAATCTAATATATCATCAAATATATCTATTATTAGAATTATAAAAAAAGATGAGAAAACTTCGATAGGATTAATAAAAACTAAGCAAATTATAATAAGCAATATACCCTCTTGATAACCTTTCAATCCTAGTGTCAATTTTCTATTAAAATCTTTAAACATACCAATTATATATGCACTTAAAAATAAAGTTATAGCTAAGCTACTTTTAAAAACACAAGCTATCGAAAAAGCTAATAATCCGTATAAAGTTATATTTTTATCTGAATTAATATAGTCTTCATCATAGTAATCATCTAAAACTTTAATAAGTATTCCCATGATAGTTATACAAACTAATATCTTTAAATTAGATAATAATACTAACATTTTTTTTCACCTCTTCAAACCCTTTTTTATAAAGGGCTGAGATAGGTATAATTAAAATATCTTTAAAGTTTTCTTTTAAGTATTTAATCCCTAGATGTGATTCTGGGAGATCTGTTTTATTTGCTAATAATATATATCCGTTCTTTCCTTTTCCATATGTTATTAGCTGTTTATCAATCTCAGAGATACTTCCATTTTTAATGCTTTTAAAATAGGATATGTCTATTAAATGTATTATTATATCTGAATCCTCTAAAAAAGCTAAAGTTTGTAAAATACTTTCTCTTATTTTCATATCTGGATGTATACCATCTGTTAAACCACTTGAATCATATATTTTTATTTCTTTTTTTCCCTTTTGTACAGGAATGGATAACTTAATTGATTGTAAATGTTCTGTTTTATATTGATCTTTCGAGGAAAGATATTTTTTAGCATATTCTATGGACATCTCTTTATTTAATAGTTTTCCATCTTTATATGATATCTTTAGAAGAATTTTTTTAAATCCTAAAAATGAAGCAAAATTAATCATAAATAATGTTTTTCCTACATTTGTTTGCCCAATAATCAAAGCATTTTTCAATATTTATCCTCCTTTACAATATCTATTCTTCTAATGTAAAGTAAGTCATCCTTTGTTATATTATTTGACTTTTTTAACCTAACTGCTTGTTTTCTAATAGAACGTTCTATAATATTTCTAACTAATCTTGCGTTTCCACTATTGAATGTATCGCTTTTATTATTTAGTATTTCTTCTAATTTTTTAATAGCTCCACTGGTAAGTTTATATTCTCTATTTTGGGCCATGATCTTAGCAATCTTTACTAACTCTGCAACAGTGTAATCATTAAAATCTACATGAATGGGAAACCTTGATTTTAAACCAGGATTAGTTCTTAGAAATAATTCCATTTCCCTATCATAACCTGCTAGAATTAATATAAGATTATTTTTATTATCTTCCATAGATTTAACTAAGGCATCTATAGCCTCTTTTCCAAAATCTTTATCTCCACCCCTTGCTAAAGAGTATGCTTCGTCTATAAAAAGAATACCTCCCAAAGCTCTTTTTACTTGTTGTCTTACCTTTATTGCAGTATGACCTATATATTCCCCTACAATATCCGCTCTTTCTATTTCTATTAAATGTCCTTTATCTAATACCCCCATTTTTTTAAATATTTTACCTAGAAGTCTTGCTACTGTGGTTTTACCAGTACCTGGATTACCTTTAAAAACCATATGTAAAACTATAGGTTCAGTAAGTAAATCTTCATTTTCTCTTTTTTCTTGAATTTCAATAAATGCGCTGATTTCTTCTACTAATTTTTTAACATTACTAAGACCTACAAGTTTTCTTAATTCATTCATAATATCATCTAAGGATTCATCTTTTTCTATGGATGACTCTGCGGTTTCTTTATTTTTATTAATAAAAACCTCATTAAATGTATTATTTAAACTTATTTTTCCCAGTTTATACAGTTGATAAATGTCTTTATTGTAACTTTTCATATTCTCACCTCAAAAAGATTACTATTAATATAATATGCAAATAATCTAGTTAAAGTAATTAAAAATAAAAAAACTTCTATGTTTCCATAGAAGTTTAATCATTATCTTTGTTTGGTGATTTCATAAAAGAAATCTTTTTATATGGTGTTATTGTAGAAATTGCATGTTTATATATTAATTGTTGTTTACCCTCATGGGATAATACTATAGTGTAATTGTCAAATCCTTTAACATATCCTTTTATCTGATAACCATTTACTAAGTAAACCGTAATGCTTACATTTTCTCTTCTAACTTTGTTTAAAAAAGCATCCTGTAAATTAATATTATTTTTCAAAGTCATCCCCTCCAATAAAATCTAATATTTATTTAAATGTGTCATTAATATAGGTAATAATGGTATTTATAATCTCATCTCTATTACTATAATCATCGACATTTATCCAATGTATTCTTTTATCCCTTTTAAACCAAGTTAATTGTCTTTTTGCAAATCTTCTTGAATCTCTTTTTAATATTCTTATTGCTTCTTCATAAGTATATTCTTCATTTAAATATTTTATTATTTCTTTATAACCTAGTCCCTGTAAAGATGCTAATTTTTTATCATATCCCATATATAATAACTTCTTCACTTCTTCTATTAAACCTTCCTCTATCATTAAATCTACCCTTTTATTTATTCTTTCGTATAATTTTTTTCGTTCCATATAAAGACCTATAAAAGCTAAATTATAATCCCTATTTGGTTCTCTAAATTTTTTATTATAATATGACATTGGTTTTCCAGTTTCATAATATACTTCTAAAGCTCTAATTAATCGCTTTGTATCATTTATATGAATTTTATCTGCTGATTTAGGATCTACTTTTTTTAATTTATCTTTTAAATAATTATTACCAAATTCTTCAGCTTCTTTTCTTAATTTATCTCTTAACTCCCAATTTGTTACTGCATTTGTAAAATCCAAATTATAAACTAAAGAGTTCACATAAAGACCTGTTCCTCCCACAACAAAGGGAAGTTTCCCTCTTTTAGTAATTTCTTTTATATGTTTTTTTGCCCTAGTTTGAAAATCAGAAGCACTGAAGTCTTCATCAGGAGTCACTTCATCAATAAGGTAATGTTTTATTCCATTCTTTTCATTTTCTTTGATTTTAGCAGTACCTATATTCATATTTTTATATATTTGCATAGAATCTGCTGAAATTATCTCTGCATTTAATTCTTTTGCTAGTTTAATAGAAATATCTGTTTTACCCACTGCTGTAGGTCCAACTAAAACAGCTAAATTGATTCTTTCACTCATTAAGTTCACCCTTTATTGTATTCGTTTAAATTTCTTTTCTAATTCATACTTAGTCATTTTTATTATTACAGGTCGACCATGGGGACATGTATACGGTTTTTCTGTTTTTTCAAGGTCCTCTAGTAATTGATTTATTTCTATAGTTTCCATTTTATCTCCTGCTCTTATTACATTAACACATGCTTTTTTCATTATCTTTTTTAGCCTAACTTCATAATTACTTTTTATATTTTCATGTAATTTATCTAAGATGTCTAAAAATAATACTCTAGTATTAGGTTTGCCAAAAAGCATTGGCACTCCCCTTAATATAATTGAATTTACTCCAAATTCCTCTATCTCAAAACCCATATTTTTAAATAACTTAAAATTATTTTTATATATTTCAAATTCTCCATGGGTTAGATTAACTACCTCTGGTGATAAAAGTCTTTGGATAGTTATATTTTCACTTTCATATTGTTTTTTTAATTTTTCATACATTATTCTTTCATGGGCAGCATGTTGATCTATCATATAAAAGGCTTCATTATCTAAATCTTCACCTATTAAGTATGTTGAAAATAATTTTCCTATTATTTTAATATTAGGTAGTTTTTTAGTTATACTTTCTTCTCTTTCATAATTAGTATTGTTTTCTTTAATTTTATTTTCCTCATTAGTAATATCTTTATTAAAAGTTTCGGTATTATCTTCCTTATTCTTCTCTCTAGTAGGTATTTTGTTTAATGTAACTTCCGTTTTGTCGTTTAATTCTTCAGTTTTATTAGAGGTATTAAAAATTTTATTATTCTTATCTTTTTCTTTATAGTTTTCTTTGGTATTTAATATATTGATAATATTCTTTTGTTCGCTTTTATCTTTTGATTTTTTATTTAGTTTTGCTTCCTGAATTAAATTATTATTTTTTAAAACATCTTTAACCATCTTATATATGATTTTTCTTAGAGTACTCTCCCTTTCAAAACGAGCTTCTATTTTGTTAGGATGTATATTTACATCTACTTCGTTTGGAGGTAGATTGAAATATAAAATAGCTATAGGAAATCTATTAGCGGGTATTAAAGTTGAATAAGCTTCTTCAATAGCCTTTGATATTTTTTTATCTTCTATATATCTACCATTAATAAAAAAGTATTGATGTTTTCTATTTCCTCTAGTAAAGGAAGGTTTTGATACAAAACCTCTTATTTTTATATCATCACCAGAATAATTAGTTTTAAACAAAGAATCAGTAAAATCTTTACCAAAAATACTATATATATTTGATAATAGATTATCTTTTCCTGGCGTTTTTATAATAACTTTATTATCTCTAATATATTTAAAAGATATATTAGGATAAGATAGTGAAAGTTTATATACTATATCACTTATATGGGATGATTCTGTATTATCACTTTTTAAAAACTTTTTTCTCACAGGTGTATTAAAAAAGATATTTTTAACAATAATTGTAGTCCCCTTCGGACAACCAACGTTTTTTAAATCTCTAATTTTACCTTCTATAACTTCAACTTGATTTCCTATATCATTATCAACAGTTTTAGTTATTAATTCCATCTGAGAGACCGCTGAAATACTCGCTAAAGCTTCTCCTCTAAAACCTAACGATAATACTTTACTTAAATCCTCTGCCTTGTTAATTTTACTTGTTGAGTGTCTTAAAAACGCTAAATCTATATCTTCTTTATCTATACCAATACCGTTATCTGAAACTCTTATATATTTTTTTCCACCATTTTTAATTTCTATAATAATTGAATCTGATTTGGCATCTATAGAGTTTTCTACTAACTCTTTAACAACAGATGCTGGTCTTTCAACTACTTCACCAGCAGCTATTTTATTTATTGTATTGTCATCTAACAATCTTATATTATTAGCCACTATATCCCCACCTTAATTATCTTTTACTTTTTTCGTCAATGAATAAAGTATGTTAATTGCATCGAGTGGTGTTGTTTCCATCATATCTACTGATTTTAATTCATCAATGATTTCTTCTTTATTTTTATCAATAAAACTAAGTTGAAAATCAGATTCTTCCTTTTTGATTTCGTTTTTATCATAGTTTTCTTCATTTTCTTTTATGATAGTATCTTTAGTCATAGCAATTTCTTTTTTCTCTGTTTCTCTGTTTTCTAAACTTTCAAGTATTTCTTTTGATCTATCTATTACAGGATTTGGTACACCTGCTAATCTAGCAACTTCGATACCATAGCTTTTATCTGCTCCACCTCTAGAGATCTTTCTTAGAAAGATTATATCATCGCCCTTTTCTTTCACTAATATATTATAATTTTTTACTCCATCTAATTTTCCTTCTAATTCAGTTAACTCATGATAATGTGTAGCAAATAAAGTTTTTGCCCCTAATTTAGCTTTATTACTTATATACTCAACTACGGCCCAAGCTATACTTAATCCATCATAAGTACTTGTCCCTCTTCCAATTTCATCTAATATTAGAAGACTATCTTTTGTACTGTTATTTAATATATTTGCTACTTCACTCATCTCAACCATAAATGTACTCTGACCTTGTGATAAATCATCAGAGGCACCTACCCTTGTAAATATACGATCTACTAAGCCTATAGTTGCATTCTCAGCTGGTACAAAGCAACCTATTTGAGCCATAAGTGATATAATCGCAACTTGTCTCATATAAGTAGATTTCCCTGCCATATTAGGTCCTGTAATAATAGAAAGTCTATTATTATTATTATCTAAAAGTGTATCATTAGGAACAAATAATTCCTCATCTAACGTTTTTTCTACAACTGGGTGTCTACCATTTTTAATATCTAAAATCCCATCATTATTTATATCAGGTTTTATATAATTGTTTTTATAAGATACCTGGGATAAGGAACATAATACATCTATTTTAGCAATGATCTTTGCACAATTTTGTATTCTTTTAATTTCTTTTCTAATATAATCTCTAACTTGTACAAAAAGTTTATACTCTAAGTCCATGCTTTTTTCTTCTGAGCCTAATATTTTTGACTCCATTTCCTTTAATTCTGGAGTAATATATCTTTCTGAATTTGCTAATGTTTGCTTTCTTACATAATTTTCTGGAACATTTTCAATATTAGATTTTGTCACTTCAATATAATAACCAAAGACTTTATTAAAACCTACTTTAAGGGATTTAATGCCTGTTCTATTTCTTTCATCAGCTTGTAGGTCTGTTAACCATTGCTTTCCCTTTACTGTAGCTTCTTTTAGTTCTTTTAATTCTTCATTATACTCCTTTTTTATAATACCTCCTTCTTTAATTGTTACAGGAGGTTCTTCAATAATAGATTTAACTATTAAATTATAGACTTCCCTTAATTCATCTATATTTTTTCCAATTTTCATTAAATCCTCTGAATCAGTTTCAATTAATAATTTTTTTAGTTTAGGTAATACCCCTATAGAATTTTTTAATGAGATTAAATCCCTAGCATTACAACTACCATAAACTATACGACTTACTAATCTCTCTATATCATATACATTTTTAAATAATTCTTTAATTTCATCTAAAATATATTGATTATCTACTAAATATTCAACAGAATTTAGTCTCTCATTTATTTTATTTATATCTAGTAAGGGTTCTTCTAACCATTTTTTAAGTAATCTAGCACCCATTGCAGTTGATGTTTTATCTAGTAACCACAATAGTGAACCCTTCTTTGATTTTCCTCTTAAAGTTTCTGTTATTTCTAAATTTCTTCTAGTATTAATATCTAATACCATATACTTTTCTATAGAATAACTATTTATATTATTAAGATGTTTTAAAGCTATTTTTTGTGTCTCATTAAGATATTCAATTAAAGCTCCTGTAGAAGATACAGAAAACTCATTATTTGAAATTCCATACCCTTCTAATGTTATAACATCTAATTGTTTCTTTATTCTATTTGAAGCTGTTTTTTTATCAAATGCCCATTCATGATATTTATTAATCATAACATCAAATCTAGATTTTAGATTTTTAACAAATACCGTTTCTTCAAATAATAAACTATTAACTATTATTTCATTAGGTGTAATTTTTGCTAACTCATCTATCAAAGTTCTTTTAAGTTTTTCTTTTTTTCCTCTTGTCTCTGTTGTATGTAATTCTCCAGTTGTTATATCTACATAAGATATTCCTAAACCTTCATTATCCATATACACACAGCACAAATAATTATTACTTTTTTCATCTAATGCTTGCATATCAGTTATAGTTCCTGGAGTTATTATTCTTACAACATCCCTTTTTACAATTCCCTTTGCAGTTGATGGATCTTGAACTTGTTCACAGATTGCTATTTTAAATCCTTTTTCTACAAGTTTAGAAATGTAATTATCAGAGGAGTGATAAGGTATTCCACACATAGGTGCTTTTTCTTTTAAACCACATTCTCTAGCAGTTAAAGTGATTTCTAATTCTTTCGATGCAACTAAAGCATCGTCAAAAAACATTTCATAAAAGTCACCTAATCTAAAGAAAAGTATCGAATCTTTATGTTGTTCTTTTATTTTCATATATTGTTGCATCATTGGTGTTAATTTAGCCAAGACTATTCCTCCTAAATCCTTAATTCATAAGTATATTATAACATAATCAAAATATTTAAAAAGTATATTGAAAGTACATAAAAATAGACTAAGAATATTCTTAGTCTACTAGTCTACTATTTCACCTTGTAAGGACCATGTTTTTACACTATTTATTTTCACATTAACTATTTTGCCTATAAACTCTTCATTAGCTTTAAAATGAACTAGCTTATTAGTACCTGTCCTACCTGTATACATGGTATCATCATTCTTACTAACTCCTTCAACTAAAACATCAAAAGTTTTACCTATTGTTCTTTTATTATTTTCGTAACTAATTGGGTGTAATGTATCTAATAATTTTTGAAATCTTTCATGTTTTACTTTATCTGGAATTTGATTTTCCATCTTAGCTGCTGGAGTACCTTCTCTTACAGAATATAGAAAAGTAAATGCTGAATCAAATCTCGATTTTCTTACTACATCTAAAGTTTCTTCAAAATCTTTTTCAGTTTCATTTGGGAATCCAACAATAATATCTGTAGTTATAGCTATTTCAGGTATTTCTTGTCTTATCTTATACATTAAATCTAAATATTGTTCCTTAGTATATTTTCTATTCATTAATTTTAATATTTTGTTACTACCTGCTTGAAATGGTAAGTGAATATGTTTACAAATATTTTCACAATCTCTTATTGCATATATTAACTCATCGGATAAATCTTTAGGGTGGGAAGTCATAAATCTAATTCTCTTTATGCCATCTACTTCATTAATTTTTCTAAGTAATTCAGCAAAAGTCATTTTACTATTTAATGTTTTGCCATAGGAATTTACGTTTTGACCTAATAAAGTTATTTCTTTAAAACCTTCTTTAGCTAATCTATTTACTTCTTTTAATATTTCTTCAGGATTTCTACTTTTTTCTCTACCTCTAGTATATGGTACTATACAATAAGTACAAAAATTATTACATCCATACATTATATTTAAAAAAGCTTTATAATCGTACTTTCTTTTTGTTGGTATTTGTTCTATAATTTCACCACTGTCTTCCCATACATCAATTAACATATTGTCACTCTGTCTATAATTTTCCAATAACTCTGGTAATTTGTGTATGTTATGAGTTCCAAAGATTATATCTACCTGTTTATATTTCTCTCTTATGACATCCCTAACTTCTTTCTTTTGCATCATACATCCACATATAGCGACAGTTAGATCTTTATTTTTTCTTTTAAGTCGTTTTAATTCACCTATATTTCCATATACTTTAAGTTCAGCATTTTCACGTACTAAACATGTATTAAAAATAATTAAATCTGCATTATTACGATTTTCAGCCTCTTTGTAACCTAAGCTTCTTAATATTCCAGAAATTTTTTCAGAATCATGTTCATTCATCTGACAACCCCATGTTTCTATGAGATATCTTTTATTAGTCAATTTTAATTCCTCCTCAATCTTATATATGACTATTTATTATGATTACCAATTACACTATATTATAACAAAGTATATTGAAAAAAAGAAGGAAGTTATTAAAAATTAATCCCTTAAAAGATTAAAGCAATATATTTATACTTTTGTATTGTATTCTAAAGAAGAAATGTATATGTTTAAAAATTTAATAAAGAAAACGATTTTATTAGAGCAGACAAATTTTATAATATTTCGGACAGTGCTTTATGGAATTAAAGAGGCTTTTATGTAAAGATAAAAGTTTCTATAGTAGGTGCAAAGGATTTTATTGTATTGTTATTAGAAGTATTTAATGTAGATAAGCAATTAAGTTATATTAACTCTATTATAAGGATTTTATCCTACTGAAGGTATGGCTAGAGATGAAGTTAAAGTGTTTTGTGTGATTTATTAAGAATCTAAGGATATAGTTACGAAACCTTAGAGGAGTAACTAAACAAAAAAATAAAAAAACACCATTTATATGGTGCAAATGTAGAGGAAGGAAATCTTCCTCTCTTTATTTATCTTAGTATTCTTGTTTTAATGCTCTTTCGTAAATTTCACATTTCTCCATATTACAGAATCCATCAATATTATGAAGACATGTAATAGCTCCGCACTTTTTTAACCTACTTGTTGACTCAGCCTTCATTGGATTTAAAATGTTTTCTTTCATATAACTCCTCCCCTTTGTTTTATTCTAATTACATTTTATCAATCTTTACAGATATTGTCAAGTCAAATTTCAGAAATCTGCATATTTTATTAATGATATTGCATATATAGGTAGATTATCCTTAAATTCTTTTAAAATATGAATAATTTTAAAGCTGTCATTTCATTTCACAAACATAAAAAGAATAGATTAAATATCTATTCTTTAAAATCATCTATTGAACATTTAATTTTTTCATAATTATCTAATACTTTTATTATCTTTTCCTTTAATTTAGTTCTTTCTTTTGTAAAAATTTTTTGTCTATTACCATTTCCTTTAGAATTTAAACATATTCCTACCTTATCGTTTTCTTCCTCTATTAATTTTAAATATCCTTTTTCATATAACCCTATGTTAGCTAGTATCAAAGTGGGCATATTTAATTCCTTTATAAAGTTACTCCCTTCTTTAAATTCATATTTTACAAAACCTGTTATTATGAGTATTAATTTTGTAATAGTAGTTTCATTTATATAATAACTATTTAAATTCTTACTCATAATACTATTTTTAATAAATTTTTTTATTTCTAATTTTGGGTAAAACCAAAGTAATCCATTAGTATCCAAAACTGGATTTTTACAATCATAAAATTGAGAAACAAAATTCATTACTTTTACAATATCAGATTTAGAAGTTATTATTTTATCTATTTTACTAAGCGATGCTCTGTAAGAAAAATAACTTAGTCCTAGAAATAAATATATGTTATAAAAATCAAAGTTTTCATACATAATATTATAATAATCAGATGATTTTATAGGGAAAGGTTTAAGATAGCTAAAAAATGAAATAATATCTTGAAAACTATATATTTCTTTTTTAATTGGGTCTTTCTCCTTTTTTTTGATTTTGTTATATATTACGAATTCATGTGGTAAATATTTACCTATTTTTGTTTTCATTTTTTTATCTCCCTTCTTTATTATTTTTTGAGAATTTACTTTTTTTATTAAAAAACTAAATTCTAATTTTGTAATTTATTGTTTTAAATATTAAATTTTATAAAAATAATATTAAATGAGGTGTTCACAATTAATTTTTTAATATATTTAAAAAAAATTAATTTTTCATTAAAAACTTCTAAACTTTATAAATCTTTAGCTTTTATTATTATGTTTGTAATTATTTGCTCTGCCTTTTTTTACTACTATGAAAATAATACAAATGATAAAATTGACAGCTTATATGATGCCTTATGGTGGGGTTTTGTAACTAGTACAACTGTAGGTTATGGAGATATATTTCCTGTTACAATGCAAGGAAGAGTTATTGCAATATTACTTATGCTAATTGGAGTAGGTGTATTTGGTTTTATTACAGCTTCTTTTGCTTCCATTTTAGTAGAAAAAAATTTAAAGAAAGGAATGGGGATAGTGGATGTAACTTTTAATAATCATATTGTTATAATCGGATGGAATTTTAGAACAGAATCTATAATAGATGAATTAATAAATGAAGATAGTAAGATAAAAATAGCAATTATTGATAAAATAGATGAAAATCCTTATAATAATAAAAACATCTCCTATATTAAAGGAGATGCTTGGAAAGATAAAGTTTTAAAAAGAGCTAATATTAAAAATGCAAAAATTGTAATAGTTTTAGCCGATAGAAGTCTTGAAAATTACGAAATGATTGACGCTAAAACAGTTTTAACATGCCTAGCTGTAGATAAAGCTAATCCTAAAGTTTATCAAATGGCAGAGGTAATAAATCATAGCAATATTGTTCATTTTCAAAGGGCTAATGTAAATGATATTATAATTAGTAACGAATTAGAAAGTAGAATTTTAGTAAGAAGTGCTTTATACAAAGGTGTTAATTTAGCTATAAAAGAATTAATAACTAATTCTTATGGTTGTGAAATGTATGAAACAACTTTAAATCCTAAATATATAGGTAAAAAGTATGAGAAAATTGCTATGGAATTTTTAAATAAAAAAATATCTCTTATTGGTTTCTTTCGCAATAATGAAACATATTTAAGTCCTTCAAAAGATACAGTCATGCAAGAAGGTGATATTTTAATATATATTGCTGATAATAAAATCATTTAATTTATATTAAAGTTTTATAGTCTTCAGTTAAATTCTTATTTTTAGGATCTTTAAGAAACTTTTCTATAATTTCTGATAACATCTTCATACCTTTCTCTATATTTTTATTACTTACAGATGCAATACTTAATCTAAAATATTTACTATATTTCTTTTTAACATAAAAATTAGAACCAGGTATAAATAGAATATCTTTATCTTTACATAGTAAATATAATTTCTCTGATAGGTATCCATCAGGTAGAGAAAACCAAAAGTTCAAACCTCCTTTTGGTTCAGAGTATTTTATTTCATTAGGAAGGTATTTTTCTATACATTCTTGCATAGTTCTATATCTTTTTTTATAAATAGCCTCCATTTCTATTAGGTGTTTTTCCCATTTGTTTTTCTTCAAATATAAATTAAAAGCCCTCTGTATTAGTCCTGATGTAGATATATCACTTGTATGTTTTGCAGATAAAACATCTCTAGATAAAGAATCAGGAATTATAGCAAAACCTAATCTTAAGCCTGGCATAAATATCTTAGAAAAACTTTTTATATATATTACCTTATCATTTCTATCTAACGTTTTTAATGTTGTATTTTTTTTGCTAGTAAAAGATAGTTCACTTAAATAATCATCTTCTATAATTAAAGTATTATATTTATTAGCTAGTTCTAATAACTTTTCTTTTTTATAATTGGAATAAGAATACCCTGTTGGATTTTGAAAATTAGGCATAACATAAATAAATTTAGGTCTGAAATTCAATAACTTATTTTCTAGAGTTTTTATATCAATTCCATCATTTAATATAGGCACTTCAATAATTCTTGCAGATCTTGATTTAAAGGCTGCAATTGCTCCAGTGTATGTTGGACTTTCTGTAAATACTATATCTCCATAATCTATTAATGTTTTAGATATTATATCTATTCCCTGTTGTGCTCCTGAAACAATTTGTATGCTATCTTTTTTTGTATTAATTCCATATTTGTTTATATAATTTTTTATTGAGTTTCTTAAATCAGAATATCCTTGAATTTCTTGATATCCAAAAGCATTACCTTTATCTCTATCTAGCACGTCATTTAAAACTAACTTGAATTCTTCAACCGGAAATAAGTCTGGAGTTGGAGACGCATCTGCAAAATTTATTATATTAGAATTATTAGTCAGATTTTTTTTGTTTTCTTTAATATCTAAACCTTTAACAAAAGTACCACTACCTACTTTTTTATATACATAACCATTTTGTTCTAATAACTTGTAGGCATTAACAACAGTCACATTATTAACATTTAAAGCTTGAGATAATTTTCTTATAGGTGGTAATTTAACTTCTGCTTTTAACATATTATCGAGAATTAATTTTTTAATTTCATTGTATAATTGTTTATATAGGTATTCTTCTTTTTCTTTATTAAGTTTAATACTATATATTATATCCATACTACCTCCTTGTATAATAAACATCTAAAGTTTACATTAATTTTATATTATAATAGTGTCGTGGATTGTTTGTGTATACTATAGCTTTGACTATTTTTTTAATACCTGTCATAGAATTATCTAGAAACTCTATAAATTTTGAATTCATCTTATAGTTATTGTTCCCATACAATAATAATATCAAACTTTATTAAATATAAAAAGACTAAATAACCAAAATTCAACCTATTGGTCGAATTTTGGTTATTTTTTTAGTCTAAAAATCTTTTTAAATAGACCTTTGTTATTATTTTTTTCACGCTTTAATTTTTCTTTATATTCTGCAAGTTCGTAAGATTTTTCTTTAACTTTCATTTTCAATTTAGCATTTTCACAAATTAAGATGTCTCTCTCCTTACTTCTTATCTCTTCCTTTACAGATTGAATTTCTTTTTTTACATCATTTAAAGAATCTAAATGATCATTTTGTTTTTCGACTAACGTTGGTGCTACTTCATTGATTAGAACTTGTCTAATAGATTCAGAAAGTTTGTTTATATCCACAGGTAATTGTTCTTGGTTATTAGTATTTGTTGTTACTGCACTTTCTTGATTATCATCTACTATAACTTCAGGAGAATTTAATATTAATTTAATTTGTTTATTTGTAAAACCTTTATCTTGTAATGATTTTATATTGTTAAATACTTCAATTTCTTTGTATGTAAAATATCTGTGATTAGCTTCATTTCTTGGTATATCTAATTCAAATTCTTTTTCATAATATCTTAAAACATGCTTTTCATAACCTGTTAGCTCAGAAACTTCTGATATACTATACTCTTTTTCATTGTCTATATCCATTAAAACCACCTCCATCATTAGTATAAAAGTGTATATTAACTTATTCTTTAAATATATTTTAATATCCTTTATTTTTCATTACAAAAATTGCTACATATTTCTGTATTTTACCACATTTTAATGAAGGTTTTGACATGAAATTTAAACTTACCTTTATAGTTATATATTAATTATGTTTTATTTAATGAAGATAATATAATTTAATGTTTTTAAAAAAGTTTTAATAGTCATCATATTATAAAAATTAACTTAAACTTATTATTTTTTCTCTTATAGTCTTAATTAACAATTTATCTTAAGCATTTATATCTGTGCCCTTATTTCAGACTACATAAGCATTCGTTTTCTGGCTAACCTTAACCACCAGTAGTATCTATAAACAATCTTAAAATGGCATATATTGACCGTGTGACCGCTATTGAGTATAGGTAGCTCTTATTTGTGAGAAAAAGTATAATATTTCATTCATTTTAATTATACAATTCATATGTTTTTTAACACTAGCTAAATTATCATTTTATTTTGATACTTATCTTTAAGCTTTTTTAATTTAGTTTCACACTGTTATATAATCTATATTTTAACTAAAAAAATGTGGCTCATGCCACATTATGAAATGTAAAGGGGGTCTTGATGTATTTTGTGAGGTCATTATTATTCTTAACAAAATAATAAAAAATATTCAAATAAAAAATAGAAAAGGAAAATCCTTTTCTATTCTTTATTATTTATTTGGTCTTCAATTGTAATTTCTTCTTCATCGTCTTTATATTCAGTAGCTTCAGTTTCTTTTCCCTTTGCTGCTTTAATACTCAAACTAATTCTTTGTTCTTCTTCTTTAACTTCTAGTATTTTAACATTTACAATCTGTCCTTTAGTTAATACCTCTGAAGGTTTTGCAATGTGTTCTTCTGATATTTGAGATATATGAACTAATCCATCTAAACCTGGTTCTAATTCAACAAAGGCTCCAAAGTCTACTAGTCTTACTACTTTACCCTCAACTATGTTTCCTTCCTGATATTTTGCATTTACATCATTCCATGGATGTGGTTTTGTTTGTTTTAAACCTAGAGAAATTTTACCTTCTTTTTTATTGAAGTCTAATATCTCTACTTCTACTGTATCTCCTTCACTTAATACTTCTGATGGGTGATTTACTCTTCCCCAAGATAATTCTGAGATATGAACTAAACCATCTACACCACCTATATCAACAAAGGCACCGAAATTAGTAAGTCTTTTAACTTCACCTTCTACTTTTTTTCCTTTTTCTAATGATTCCCATAGTTGTTCTTTTTTCTTTTCAACCTCTTTTTTCTCTACTTCTTTTCTAGATAAAATTATTCTTTTCTTATTTCTATCAAACTCAATTATTTTTACATTTAGAGTTTCTCCTAAGAATTTATCTAAATTTTTCACATAGCTATATGAAATATGTGAAGCGGGGATAAAACCTCTAAGATTATTTACAACAGCAATTGCTCCACCTTTTACTATTTCAACTACTTTTGCTTCTACAACTTCACCGCTATTGTAAAGATCTTCAATATTTTCTAATCCCTTAATTGTATCTACTCTTTTCTTAGATAAAATAACATTTCCTTCCCCATCATCTAATTTAACTATATATACTTCAATTTCATCCCCTACATTAAGTACTTCAGTTGGATTAACAGATGGGTCATTTGATAATTCATTTCTTTCAATAATACCATCAGATTTATATCCTATATTAACCATTACCTCATTTTCATTTACAGATATAACCTTTCCTTTTACTACTTCTCCTTTTTTTAGATCAATTAGTGATTTCTCAATTTCCTCCATCATTTCATTCATTCCATTGTCAGCGTTATTCAATTTGTTTACAACCTCCTTAATTATCCAGTCAGGTGTTGAAGCACCTGCAGTTATTCCTATTGTTTCATATTTTAATATTTCTTCTAATGGTAAATCATCAGAAGTTTCAATATGATAAGTATTAGTACAAATAGCTTTACTAATAGATGCTAACTTTTGAGTATTTGAACTATGATAGCCTCCTATAACTATCATTGCATCAACTTTTTTAGCAATATCAGCACAAGCTTGTTGTCTTAATCTTGTAGCATTACAGATAGTATTAAATACACTAATCTCATCAGCTTTTTCAGCTAACATCTTAGTTAGTTTCTCAAATTTTTCCTTTGTCATTGTTGTCTGTGCTACAATACATATTTTATCACATTTCTCAATATCTTCAATATCATCTTCTAAATTTACTATATATGCCGTATTTTCACACCAACCATTAATACCAACAACCTCTGGATGCTCAGGATTACCAATTATTACTATTTGATATCCTTTTTTATAAAATGTTTTTACTTTCTCTTGTATATTCCTTACAAAAGGACATGTAGTATCTATAATTTCAATTCCTTGATTATTAGCTTTTTCATAAATCTTCAAGGGTACTCCATGGGATCTTATAATTAACCTACTATTTTTTAATTTATCTATGTTATCTACCACATTTAAGCCTTTATCTTTTAATCTCTTTATAACTTGTTTGTTATGTATCAATGGGCCTAAAGAGTAGACAGTGGAATATTTATCTGTTGTTTTAGTTGCTAAATTAATTGCTTTTTCAACACCGAAACAAAATCCTGAGTTATCAGCTACTAAAATGTTCAATATTTTTCCTCCTAAAACTCTAATTAATAGTATCTAACATATAAATTGTTTCCATAACACTTTTACTTAATTTTTTATAGTCCTCTAAATTTAACTTTTGACCTTCATATTCTTTAAAATAAATAGGTTTTCCTATATAAACCTTTACATCTTTAAACTTTTTATATTTTGAATCTATATATATGGGAATTATAGGGGCTTTTGATTTAAGGCTTATCATCGCAACTCCAGGTTTTACACTATCTAAATCTTTATTTTTTACCCTTGTCCCTTCTGGAAATAAACCTAAAGCATTATCTTTCTTTAATAGTTTCAATGAGTTTTTTATTGCTGTTAAGTCTGATTTCTTCCTATTAACCGGAAAAGCTCCTAATTTTTTTAAAATAGCTCCAAATAATTTATTTTTAAATAATTCTTTTTTAGCCATAAAAAATACTTGTCTATCTACCGCTAAAGCAACTGTAATTGGATCTAATAAACTAATATGATTTGAACACAATATTATTTTACCTTCTTTTGGTACATTTTCTTTATTGAAAACTTTGATTTTATATAATCTCTTAAATATAATTCCAACAGCATCCCTTACAAAGTTATAAAACTTCATTAGTTACCCCCTTTCTCTTATGTTACTGAGTACCTTCTCAATAGTTTCTTCTATGGTTAAATCTGTAGTATTAATTTCTATTGCATCCTCAGTTTTAGTTAAAGGAGCTAATTTTCTGGTACTATCTATTTTATCCCGTTGTTTAATTTCATTTATTATATTCTCTAACTTAATTGATGTACCCTTTTTTTCTAGCTCTTTATATCTTCTTGTTCCCCTTTCTTGTGCTGATGCATTAATAAAAAATTTATAATCAGCATCAGGGAAAACGTTACTGCCAATATCTCTACCATCCATTACTACACTTTTATTATTTGCAATCTTACGTTGTAATAATACTAATTTTTCTCTTACTTCTTTAATCTTAGCAATATTTGATACATTTTTACTTACTTTATTCTTTCTTATTTCATTATCTACTATTTTTCCATCTAGAAAAATATGATTGTTTCTAAAATCTATTTCAGTATTATCTAACATTTCTTTAATAGCTTCTTTATCTTCAATCGATTTATTATTTTTTAAAAATTTATATGTAAAAGCTCTATACATTGCTCCTGTATCTATATAAATGATATTTAATCTTTTTGCCAATATTTTAGCGATAGTACTCTTTCCAGCACCAGCAGGTCCATCAATTGCAATTACAATATTTTTCATTCTATTCCTCCTAAGAAAAGTGTGACTACTGAGTAAGTAGTTTATTTCCTAAGAATTATGTTAAATCAGGTCTTAATTTTTTTCATATTTAAAGTGATTTTTAATATTATCTTTATTAATAAAAATTAAAACCCTTATACATTTTCTAAGGCTATTTTCAATTTCTATTTCCCGAAGACATAATAAACTACAATAAGTTAAACCTAAATTTCTAACTGCTTCTGCAGGATAGGTCTTAGTAAGATCACTAGTACAAGAAAAAATTATACTTATTATTTCTTCTTTGTTCAAATGATTTTTAGTTATTAATTCTTCAAGTAATACTTTAGAATTATAAACTATGGCTTCTTTTGTATTATTTTTAATGTTATTGTCCCTTTAATAGTTAAAGTACCCATAGTATCCCACTTTCTGTTTATTAATTATATACCAAAATTAATAACTACTCAAGGTTATTTTATAATAACTCTACTTAAAATATCTAGTGTTCCTTTTATATTATATATTGAATTTATTTTTGGTAATTTTATATTGTCACTAGTTTTTAAAATTTTTACTTTTAAATTTTTATTATACTCTGTACTATTTATTTCTATAATATCATTATTATAGACTTCTATAGTTATTTGTTTATCTTTAAAATTACCTGCCACCTCACCATTTACTAATACTTCTACTTCCTCATATTCTTTATTATTTTGTAGTTTTAATTTTATAACACCTTTTTTCATATAAGTATTTAATAAATTTTGATTTTTAGCTTTATATGAAATTGCCTCAAGATTATTAGTTTTTACAAACCCTTGTAGCATAAATATTGTAACTATTAAAAATAAACATAAAAGTAAAATTAACGATTCAATTTTATTAAATAATAACTTCAACTTATACATAAAAACCTCCCTATTTAAATTTATTAGATATTATTTCTCTATTTTTTAAATCTATTATGTTTAAATCACAATTTTTTATTTGAATTTTTTTATAGAACCCATTATCTAATTTTAATGTTTCCATTATTAATATTTTTACTACAACACTATGGGAAACTATTAGTATATTTTTATTTCTATGTTTATTTATAATTGAATTTAAGGTCTTAACTGTTCGATTTTTCACTTCTTGAAAAGTTTCACCTTTTGGTATCTTTACATTTTGAGGATGCTTATTCCATAAATCATATTTATGCTTATATAACTTTTTTATTTGTAAATTAGTTAAGCCTTCCCACTTACCAAATGACCGTTCTCTCAATCCTTTCTTTGGATATACTTTCTTATCTAAAACATTACCAATAATTTTTGCTGTCTCATAAGCTCTTTTTAAATCACTACTATATATATAATCTATTTGTTCTTCTCTTAGATTATGTGATAATTTCATTGCTTGACTTATACCCTTTAATGTTAAAGAAACATTCTTTTGTCCTTGTAATTTATTTGATAAATTCCATTTAGATTCTCCATGTCTAACAACATATAATCTATTCATAACTACCCTCTTTTATTTCATTTTATATTAATATATGAAAAAAGCTGGCGATTTATATCGCCAGCTTAAAATTAAAATGTAAATATATCAGATCTTTCTTTTCCACCATAAATGTTATATTCATCCCAAATATCTTCTAATCTTTTGAAGTATTTAGTTACTTCATCTTTATTTCTCATACCTATAGCAATAATAAGTGCATTAATTAAGCTCATAGGTGCTACTAATGAATCAACAAAGGAAACCATATTACTTCTAGCTACTAAAGTATGGTCTGCTATACTAGCAATTGGAGATATTAGACTATCAGATATTCCAACAATCTTACAATTTCGTTTTTGAACATATCTTAATGCTTCTATAGTTTTTCTAGAATATCTAGGGTAACTAATGCCTATTACTAAGTCTTCCTCGCTTACTCTTAATAATTGCTCAAAGATATCACTCATTCCAAAACTTACTACTTTTACATTGTCAGAGATTAAACTTAAATAAAATCCTAAGTAACCTGCTAATGCAGTAGAACTTCTTAAACCAAGGACATATATTCTCTTTGCATTACAGATAATATCAATAACCTCTTCAAAAGTTTCAGTATCTATTTCGTCTAGTGTAGACCTAATATTATCCATATCAGCCCTTAATATCTTTTTTAAAAACACATCCTTATTTGATAAATCATCAGCCATACCTAACCTTTGTACAGTTGTTAGTTTATTTTTTATTAATTCCTGTAATGACCTTTGTAAACTTGGATAACCAGAAAAACCTAAAGCATTTGCAAACCTAACAACAGTAGACTCACTTACCCCTACCTTTTCACCGAGTTTTGAAGCAGTCATAAAAGCTGCTTTGTCATAATGTGAAGTAATATATTGAGCTATAAGTTTTTGTCCTTTACTTAATCGATTAAAATTAAGCTGTATTAGTTTTAATAAATCTCTTTTACTTTCTTCCATAATATAATCATTCCTTAACTTTTTCCTAATGTCAATCCTTCATTAAATGCTTTTTCATTTAAATCTTCTGTACCTCTAGGAACTCTGCTTAAAACTGCTTTTTTCAATGACTCTGCCGAAACAATATCAGTGATTCCATTTAACGCTCCTAAAGCTACTATGTTTGATACCATCACTTTTCCAAGTTTTTCTGTTGCAGTATTAATTATAGGCAATTTAAAAACTTTTATATCGTCTCTTTTAGGTGTATCAACTGAACTATCTAAAATTAATACACCGCCAGTCTTTAAAGTCTCCAAATATTTATTACATGCCTTTTCAGTTAAGGAAAGTAAAATATCACACTTTTGTACTTTAGGATAATTTATATCATTTTCACTTATAATTACTTCAGCTTTACTAGCTCCTCCTCTAGCTTCAGGTCCATAGGATTGCGACTGAACAGCGTTTTTACCATCTAATAATGCTGCCTCTGCTAATATTATACCAGCTAGTATTAGTCCCTGTCCACCTGAACCACTTAATCTAATTTCATTTTGCTTTATCATAATTTATCTCTCCTTTTTAAAGCGATTAATTATTTTTTTGTATTGCTCTGTGTATTCAGGTTCTTGAGAATTATATAACTCCCCTATTATAATTTTATCTTCTAGATTTTCATTTGTTTTATTTTTTATCGCCTTAACATTTATAGATGCATCTTTAAGATGTTTCATCATGTCAGAGGCATCTCCTTTTTTGTTTTTTCTACCATAATAAGTAGGACAAACACTTAAGGCTTCTATAAAAGAAAATCCTTTATTTTCTATACCCTTTTGTACTAATTTTGTTATTAAATTTGCATGGTATGCTGTCGCTCTTCCTGTATAGGTTGAACCTGCACCCTTTGCTAACTTACATAAATCAAAATTCTTATCTATATTTCCATATGGTGCTGTAGTACCTTTATCACCAGTTGGTGTTGTAGGTGAATATTGCCCTCCTGTCATACCATAAATATTATTATTAAAAACCACTGTTGTAATATCTATATTTCTTCTTGCTGCATGTATTAAGTGATTTCCACCTATGGCAGCAGAATCTCCATCACCAGTAACTACTATTACATGTAAATCAGGATTAGCCATCTTAATCCCTGTTGCAAAGGCTAAAGCTCTTCCATGTGTTGTATGTAAAGTGTTAAAATCTAAATATCCTGGAGCTCTAGAAGAACATCCTATACCTGAAACTACACATACTTTATCTTTATTTAATCCTAAATTATCAATAGCCTGTATTACTGACCTCATTAATATTCCGTGGCCACATCCTGGACACCAAATATGTGGTAACTTATCCATTCTAAAATATTTTTTAGCTAATTTATTAGACACCTTTAGACCTCCTTAATTTTACTTAGTATCTCATTAGGGGTAATTAAATCTCCATCTATTTTACCTAAGTGATGTACTTGAGTATATTTACTTGCTAATCTTTCAACTTCTAATGCGTATTGACCTAAATTCATTTCCGCAACTATAATTTTATCTACTTTTTTTGCTAAATCTATTATTTGTTTTTCAAGTGTAGGCCAAATTGTTATAGGTCTAAATAAACCAACATTCATTCCTTCATTGTTAGCCATATCTACAGCAGTCTTCGCTGATCTTGCTGTACTACCATATGATATGATTAAAGTGTCTATGTCATTTGTTTTATATTCTTCATAAAATGAGATATCATCAACATTCTTATCTATTTTATCAACTAATCTATGTATTAACTTATCAGCAACTTCAGTATCATTACTAGGAAATCCGGTTTCATCATGTACTAAACCAGTTACATGGTATCTAAATCCTTCTCCAAAAGAAGCCATAGGTGGTACAATATCTCCTTTTTTAACTTCATAAGCTTGATAAGTAACATCATCTTCGTCTGGTTTAATTCTATCCATTATTTCAACATCTTCTTTTTTAGGTATTTCTATTTTTTCTCTCATATGTGCTATAACTTCATCCATTAATAATACTACTGGTACTCTATATTTTTCAGCTAGGTTAAACGCTTTCACTGTAGTATCAAATGTTTCTTTTACAGAGGATGGTGTTAGTGCAATAATAGGATGATCTCCATGAGTTCCCCATTTTGCTTGCATTACATCTCCCTGAGCAGGAGAAGTTGGTAACCCTGTACTTGGACCTCCCCTTTGAACATTAACTATGACACATGGTATCTCTGCCATTGCAGCATATCCTATATTTTCTTGTTTAAGTGAAAATCCTGGTCCACTAGTAGCAGTCATTGCTTTAGCTCCTGTTAAAGCTCCACCAATTGTTGCTGCCATACTTGCAATTTCATCTTCCATTTGAATAAATTTACCACCAAATCTTGGTAGTCTTTGTGAAGATATCTCAGCTATTTCAGTAGAGGGAGTTATAGGATAGCCTGCGAAAAAATTCATACCTGCAGCTAAAGCACCTTCAACACATGCTTCATTTCCTTGCATTAATTTAATATTATTCTTCTCCATCTTCTAATCCCCCTAAATATATTGCATAGTCAGGACATCTTAACTCACAAAGTCCACATTTTATACATGAGGATTCATCCTTGACATTTACAATTCCATTTTTAAGTTCTAGTACATCCTTTGGGCAAAAGTTTACACAAATTCCACAACCTTTACACCACTTTTTATTAATTATAAGTTCCTTTTCCATAACTGTGGCCATAAAATAGCCCCCCTTATTTTCTTATAATTCTTTAACTAAATCATACCAAAAGCGTACTATCATTGCAATTTATATTTCAAATTCTTAAATATTTTTTTATTTTTGCAAGTTTAATTTCATTTTATGCAACATTTCACATTTTGTTACGACTTTGAGTTTATAAATTTCCATTTTTTCATTTTATTTAATAAATTATAGTCAGTTAAATCAAAATGAAGAGGAGTTATTGAAATCATCTTATCTTCTATAGCTTTGATATCAGTATTATCATTATTTTCTAGCTGCTTTAATTCACCAGATAACCAATAATAATATCTGCCCATTGGATCCTTTCTTTTTTCGTATGTGTTGTTATAACGTCTATTACTAAGTTCTGTTGGTCTAATACCTTTTATTTCCTCTGGTGGTAGTGATGGTACATTAATATTAAATACCATATTATTTTCAGAATAATTTTCTAAAATATCCTTAACTAATTTGCAAGAATATAAGGCGGCACCTTCATAGTCTATTTTCCTATCAATGCCTGATATGGAAATTGCTACCGAAGGGACGTCGTGGATAGCTCCTTCTATTGCTGCTGATACTGTTCCAGAATATAATACATCAGTGCCCAAATTAGGTCCATTGTTAATTCCTGAAACCACTAAATCAGGCTTTTCTTTCATAATAGATTCTATTCCTATTTTGATACAATCACTAGGGGTACCATTTATTTGCCAAGCATCAATATTTTCTCCATATAATTCTGATTTTTCAATTCTTAATGGATTATGCATAGTTATTGAATGACCAGAGGCGCTTCTTTCTCTATCAGGTGCTATAATTGTTATTTCAGCAATTTTTTTTAATTCCTTTGCTAATCTTTTTATCCCTAAAGCATTAATACCATCGTCGTTTGTGATTAAAATTTTCATAAAATATTCCTCCTTATTAATATATAAGTATAATATTGCAAATAATAAGTCTATATTTAATTATTTGAGGTGATTTATTTGATTCAAATAGATGATGCAGGAAGCGGAAGTTTAGTAGGTGGTACTTGTATTGGTGTTATAAGAACTGAAACCAATGATTTTTACTATAAAATAATTCCACTTAAACTGTACAATAAAAAAAATTTTAAAAATAAAACTTATTTAGATTATGTTGTTACAATTGTAAAAGAATTATTTAATAAGCTTAAAGTAAATAAAAATGAAAAAATTTATGTTTGCAGAGGTTATATGTTTGATAAATTAAGAAAATGGCTAAAAAGTGAAGATTATAATTTTATAAGTACAAAAATAGGAGAACCACTACAAACTAAAATAGAAAATTCCTTTGAGGAATACACAATTTCTTTAGGTTTACCAGTTGATTTTATAAGGTATACTAAGTATCCTTTTCATTTTCATAGTATTTTAAAATGGGTTTATGCCGATTATAAAAATCGTAAAAAATTATGTAAAACTGGTTGGAAAAGTTGGTCTAAATATGGAAATTTAGAAACTAAATGCTTTTATGATATTGTAAAAAAATCAAATTTTGTTTGTTTAAAATGTGGCTTATCAATCCCTAATAATACTAAAGTAAAAGTTATCTCTTATAAAAGTAACCGGTATACTAAAATATATCTTCATAAGACCTGTTGAAAAGAAATAGCCCCTTGTGAGGAGCTTTTCTTTTAGATAGGATATGTTTTATCTTCCTGATCAAGTAAAGTATTATCAATTTTATATTTTTCAGCTTGCCTATATTTAAAAAATTTCATTGCAACCTGTGGAAATAACGCATAAGATAAAACATCTTCATCCTGTTCTATATATTCTTTAATTTCTTTTTCATATTCTTCTAGTTTTGGTTTTAATAAATCAGCTGGTCTTCCTGTATATATTTCATTATCACCTATTATTTTCTTTTTAATATCTTCTTTAATTTTTACTGTAGGTTTTCCATAAAGACCTTTAACATAATTTTTAATTTCTGATGGAACCATTTTATATCTTTCTTCTAAAATTACATTAAAAACAGCCTGTGTTCCTACCATTTGACTCATAGGGGTTACTAAGGGTGGATATCCTAAATCTTTTCTTACTTTAGGTACTTCTTCTAAGACTTTTTCATATTTATCTAAAGAACCCTGTTGTTCAAGTTGTGAAACTAAATTAGATAGCATGCCACCAGGTACTTGATATATTAGTGTTTTTGCATTTACACCAAGTACTTTAGGATTAATAATGCCTTCTTTCATATATTTATCCTTTATCGGTCTAAAATATTCTGCTATTTCGTTTAATAAATTTAAGTCTAAATTTGGGTCATAGGGAGAGTTTTGTAATGATGCTACCATAGGCTCAGTTGCAGGCTGACTTGTTCCCATCCCTAAGGGTGACAATGCAGTATCAATGATATCAACTCCTGATTCTACTGCTTTTAAATAAGTTTGATTAGCAATCCCACTGGTAAAATGAGAATGTAGTTGAATAGGAATTTTAATGTTTTGTTTAAGCTTCTTTATCAACTCAACAGCTGTATAAGGTAATAAAATTCCCGACATATCTTTAATACATATAGAGTCAGCTCCTATTTTTTCCATATCCTCAGCTACTTTAATATAATAATCAATATTATGTACTGGGCTTGTAGTATAGGATATTGCAGCTTGCGCATGTCCTCCAGCCTTTTTAGTAGCTTTTATAGCAGTTTTTAAATTTCTAACATCATTTAAAGCATCAAAGATCCTAATTATATCTATACCATTCTCGATAGCTTTTCTTACAAACTCTTTAACCACATCATCAGGATAATTTTTATAACCTAATAGGTTTTGTCCTCTCAATAACATTTGAAGTTTGGTATTTTTTATAACTTTTCTTAGTTTCCTTAATCTTTCCCAAGGATCTTCGTTTAAAAATCTAAGACAAGCATCAAAAGTAGCACCTCCCCATACTTCTAATGAATGGTAGCCTACTTTATCTAATTTTTCTGCTATAGGTAACATTTCTTCTGTTTTCATTCTAGTAGCCATTAAAGATTGATGAGCATCTCTAAAAATTGTTTCGGTAATTTTTACTTTTCCCATCTAAACCCCTCCTATTTTAATTCTTTTTTTCTATAGCAAAAAGAATTGGTGGATTATTAATTTGATTAATAAAATCAGTTTTTATTACAGTAAAATGTTTTTGGTTTAATCCTTTAAGATAATCTTTTACTGCTATGATTTCTTTATTTCCCCCTTTATGACCTGGGTAACCTACTATTAATAATATTCCATTACCATTTAATTTATTTAAACCTTTTTTAATTGCCTCTAATGTAGACTTAGGTTTAGTTATAATATTATGATCTCCCCCTGGTAAATAACCTAAATTAAATATAATTAAATCTAAGTCTTCTTTTATATAAGTATCAATATTAGCATGACTATCTTCAATTAATTTAACTCTATCAAATATATTATTTTCAATTAATCTTTCTTTAGTACTATTAATAGCTTCCCTTTGTATATCAAATCCATAAACTTTTCCCTTCTCTCCTACTAATTTAGCTAAAAATAATGTATCATTACCATTACCTACGGTTGCATCTAACACAACATCTGCATTTTTTACTTTATCTTCTATCAAATTTTTTGCTAAATCCATAGCATTAATTAAATATTTAAATTTCATCTTTTCATCTCCTATTCATTACAACATTTAGAGAAAAACGTTTCTAAATTACATTCTAAAATATCTGTGTTTTCTTTGATGCTTAAATCATTTATTAATTTAGTATTTGGTTTTACCTTTTTAAAACCTTCCTTAATTAAAAATTCGCTTATAACTTTTGAATATACTTTTTTTATACCTTCTTTTTCTAACTTATTTAATATAGACCTAAGTAAACCATCACCTAATTTACTATTACGTTCTTCTTTATTTATTATTATTAAATTTAATAAAGATTTATCATCATATATCATAGCTGCAGTAATACCAACTATTTTTTCTCCAGATTGCATAATATAAATTAAGTCATTTGATAATATGTCTTCTATTGTTAGCTTACTATTAAAAATTTTCACAAAAGTTTCTAGTTTATGTTTATCTTTCTCTTTATTTAATTCTCTAGCTATTATCATTTTATACCTCCAATGTTTTCTTTAAAACAATTATAATAATAAAATGCATTAAAAAATAAATCATTATGGGATAGCCATAATGATTAAATATTTTTTAAATAATTTATTTCTTTATCATTTAAATATCTCCATTTACCTTTCTCTAAATTATCTATTGTTATTTTTCCCAAAGCAATTCTTTTTAACCATATTACAGGATGACCTATTTTATCACACATTTTTCTTACTTGTCTGTTTTTTCCTTCATGTATTATAATTTCTACAAGTGAGCTATCCTTATATCGATTTAAAATCTTTATTTTTGCCTTAGAAGTTATATAATTTTCAATTTTCAAACCATTTCTAAATTTAGTTAATTCATTTTCTTTAGGAATACCTTTTATTTTTGCTATATAAGTTTTATTAATTTCATGCTTAGGGTGGGTTAGTTTGTAGGTTAAATTACCATCATTTGTAATTAATAAAAGTCCAGAGGTATCATAATCTAATCTTCCTACAGGGTATACCCTTTGTTTTACATTTTTAATAATATCTAAAACAGTAGGTCTATCAAATTGATCGGATACTGTTGTTATATATCCATCAGGTTTATTTAATAATATATATACAGATTTTTCCTCCATTTTTATTATTCTGTTATTTACTTTTACTATATCTTTATCTGGGTTTATTTTAAAACCTAATTCTGTAATAGTTGAACCATTAACCTTAACTACTCCTTTAGATATTAGTTTCTCAGATTTCCTTCTAGATGCTACACCACATTTTGCCATATACTTTTGTAATCTCATAACATTTCTCCTCTTAATTTGTTTATATTAATATGATAAATGATATTAGTAGTATTATCAAATATTAGATAATTTTTTCATTATATATATTATATAAATCTAGTCGTTTTATTTTTCTTTTTATAATTTCTGAGTCGATAGTATATAAATTATTTTCCTTCATTCTTTCAAAATATAAAGAACCTGCGAACGTATATCTTTTTTTCAAACCTGTTTTAGATTTAATTTGTTCGTTAGCATAAGCAATAATATCTCCACTTGCTAGATTTCTAGGTAATTCTAAAAGAGGCATTCCTAAACTTAGTCTTACACTATTATGCCCAGCTAATGAACCTGTTACTATAGCCTCAGTATGACCTACAAATAACCCCGACTTTTCACCTGCACATAATAAATTATCTATACCTTCTACTTTCATTGAATTATTTCTAGGAGCCATGGATAAATATCTAACAGAATTACCTTTACTTCCAGCATAAGGATCTTCAAATCTTGCATTATCTAACCCCTTAATTTTCCTTAGTTTATCTAAGGGATAAAATGGAGTCATAAGTTTAGCATGACCTGTATCTAGTAAAACAATATTTTCAGCAAATTCCTTTAGGGCATATTGTTGACAAACCTTCATATTTAATTTATCAAGATTTATGTCTTCTTTTGGTAATTGGATTATAACAACACCATCATTATTTAATTTTTCTCTAATTTCTTTACTTAAAGAATCTTTATTTAGTTTACAAGAGCCACTAAATGCTCCATAAGCTCCATCCTTTCTTTGTCCTAATAAATCTTCAATTCCTGCTCTTTGACTTATACTAACCCTCGGACCAAAAGAAGGACACCTTAATATACACATAGCACATCCATTACCATATTTTAAACAATTCCCCATAGGTCCTGTAGAACCTGTTGTTTCAATGAAAATATCTCCTTTAATAGTTTTATTATCAGATAAAACTATACTCTTAATTTTATTATTAATCATTTTCACATCAACTACTCTAGTTTGTGTCATAATATCAATATTTTTTTCTTTAATTATTTTTCTAACCTTTGGTTCTATTTTAGTAACATCATATAAAGATGCATGTTTATGTCCTGGAAAATCAATATTTATATGTCTAGAAGTCGAATCAGTTATATTAAATAACTCATTAGCTCCTAAATGTATACTTTCCTCTGCAGCTGTAAATCTTCCATTATTTCTCATTATCCCCCCAACATTACCTAATCCTAAAAGCATATCTGTTTTTTCTATAAGTAAAACATCTGCACCAGCTTTTTTTGCCGTTAAAGCTGCTGAACATCCTGCCCAGCCCCCTCCAATTATAATTACCTTAGTCAATGTTAATCCTCCTCTCAATAGTCTTTCTAGCCTCTAATTGTGTTTTGCAAGTCTTAACAGGAGTACCATCTTCTAAATAGGTAGTACATGCACCACATACTCCTTCTCCACAACAAATTTCATTGTTATTAGTTACGACAATATCAGCATTTAATTTAAAGTCATCTACTATTCTAATAATAAATGATTGCAATAAATCAGATCCCCCTATGGAAATTAATTGATAATTATTATTTAGTAACTGTTTTTTTATAAATATATTATTTTCTTCTTTCATTAAATCCTTTTTAATAATTTTGATATCATAATTTTTAAGTTCTTTTTCTATAAAGTTACTTTTAAGATTTCCTTCATCTAATATGAATGTTACATTGTTATCTCTTTTTAGTAACTTTTTAGCTAACAAAGCTATAGGTGCTTGTGCTATACCTCTAGCTATAAGCAAACAATTTGAACTTTTCGTAACCTTTATATTCTTAACACCTAATAATCCATTCCAATAAGGCCCTTTAACCATGACTTGGTTTTGTGATATATTAAGTCTTTTTGTTTTAGGACCAAGAACTTGGTATGCAATTTTAATGTAACCTTTTATATCATCAGCATCTAAAACTGACATTGGCATATCAAAATGTTGTGGTAAATTAATGCCTCTTAAAAAAACATAAGAACCTGGCTCTTTTAATAACCTAGCTAAAGTTTTAGTTACTTTTATTTTAAGTAAAAATGAATTATTACTTATTTGTGTATTTTTTTCAATTTTACATTTAAGATAATCACGACTTTCTTTTCTTTTATTTCCATTCCATACATATTCTTGATAGATGCATGTCCCTCGCCAATTACAGTCACAGAAGTCCTTCCCTTGTAAAATAGAACAGGTTATACAATCATTGGTTTCTGCTAAATAACAAGGACAATATTCACTCCCCGCATCTACACATTGTAGCCTTTTTTTCACCATACTTCACCCCTTTCATCCCTATACTATTAAGTTATTAATTACACTATAATTTGTGACATAAAAAAATCTAAGGAAGAATCCTTAGATTTTAGTTAAATATATTTAAAACATAACCTATTACTTTATCTAAAAGCTGTTTTTCCTTAACGTTTTTATTTGCTAATAAATCAGAGGTTGTAATTAATTCGCCTTCTAAATAAACCTTCACTTTTCCTATTCTTTCTCCTTTATTAATTGGAGCTTCAATTTCTTTTGGAGCATCAATAAATATTTTAATTTTATTCTTCTCTTCTTGTCTTACTGGCAAAATCAAATTAGATTCTGTTACTATTGAAACTTTACTTTCCTTTCCATTTACCACATTTACATTTTTAATAAACTGATTATTATCATATACTACTAATGAATCATAATTATTAAATCCATAATCAAATAGTTTATAACAATCATTAAACCAATTATAGTCATTTAAAACTACTGCTATGAGCTGCATTTTATCTTTAGTAGCACTTGCAACTAAACATCTCCCTGCTTTAGTGGTATATCCAATCTTCACACCATCTCCATACTTATACTGTGATAAAGTTTTATTTTTATTGTAAAAGTACTGATTTTGATTTCTTTGTGATACCCATAAGTTTTCACTTACTATTTCTCTAAATTTTTTATTTTTCAATGCAACTCTAGTTATTAATGCTAAATCATACGCAGTAGTATAGTGATTATTATTGTGTAATCCATGGGGATTAGTAAAGTTAGTATTTATTGCCCCTATTTCTTTAGCTCTTTTATTCATTAAGTTTGCGAATTCTTCAACAGACCCACTAATATGATTTGCAATTGCTACAGCTGCATCATTACCTGATCTTAACATTAAACCATAAATTAAGTCTTCTAATTTTATTATTTCTCCATTATATAAGTATATACTCGAGCCTTCAACCCCTACACTTTTATTTGAAATCTTTACTTTATCATCTAAATTTCCTTTTTCTAAGGCCAATAGAGCTGTCATTATTTTAGTTGTACTTGCCATAGGTAATTTCTTATTTAGATTATGAGAATATAATATTCTACCTGAATCTCTTTCCATTAATATTCCACTTTGTCCATTAATACTTGGAGTATCAGCAAAACAAAAGTTAGTACTCATTAATACTATCAATATTATAAAAAAAATTAATCTTTTCATTTTATACAAATTACTCACCTCAGCTTAATCTTTATGATGTATTATTTGCATTTATATATTTAATGATACTTTATAAGTTATACTAATAAAGTAATATTTTAACATAATTAAATGATGGAGTATTACTCCATCATTTTTCTACTTCTTCACTATGTCTTTTTTCTTTCTCTTTATTTTTATCATTTTTTATTTTAGATTGTATACTATTAGATAACTTAGGTATAAACTCTAATAGATTGTTTAATATATTAGTACCTTGATCTACTGGTAACAATTTCATTTGACCATTACCAGCCACTATAAAAGCTACAGGCTGAACAGAAACCCCTGCTCCAGAACCTCCACCAAAAGGTATTTTATTTTCTTTATTTTCTTCTTCTTTAGATTTTCTCTTATCAAACTCAGCACCACCAGATGCAAACCCAAAGGAAACCTTTGATATAGGTATGATAACTAGACCATCGGCAGATTCAACTGGATCTCCTACTATCGTATTAACATCAACCATTTCCTTTAGATTTTCCATAGTTGTGGTCATAAGTCCTTCAATTGGATGATCAGACATTCAATTCACCGCCTTTCAATTTTAGCAATTAAACCTTTTAACCCTGCAACTATAATATAAACCATTTTAAACCTAATTATACAGTTAAAATATATTTCAAATACATTTTCATTAAAATATGGAGTCACATCTAATTTTATTTCCTTTGTTTTATAATTATTAGTTATAAAAAATAAAATATTTGACTTAATAGACCATAAAGTACCAGTAAGCATCCCCGTTATTGCAGCATCCTCTAATCCTAATTTGGTTTTCCAAACTATTTTTTTGATTTTTATCCTTTGAGTAAAATAAGTATGAACTTTTATTAATATATAAGAATATTTTTTATATTCATAGGCTTTTTCTATAATATTTTCTATAGAAATTAATTTTTCTTTCTTCTTATTCTTTTTTTTGTTAAATATTTTTATAAAAAAGTTATTATTTTTCTCAGTTATATCAATAAAAGGAATATCAATTTTAAAGTTAATATATCCTTTTACAAATAAAAATTTTATTTGTATGTTATCATGGTCTTTCTTTCTTTCTAGTTTTAAATTTATATGAAATGGAATTAGTAATAAAGTTATAAATATTATGCAAATTATACCTAAAATAATCATTTATCTCACTCCAAAGTAGTAGACATAGGTTATATTAGATATTTTTCCCAATAAAAGAAAAAATAACACAGATTACACTGTGTTATTTTCCTCTTTATTAATTTCGTTTAGTTCTTTAATCTTTGGCAACTCTTCTAAATTTTCTAATCCAAAATATTTTAAAAAATATTCTGTAGTTCCATATATTATTGGACGCCCTGTTTTATCTAATCTACCTACTTCTTTAACCATATTTTTCTCTATTAGAGTAGTTATTGACTTATCACATTTCACTCCTCTTACAGACTCAACTTCTACCCTTGTTATTGGTTGTTTGTAGGCTATAATTGAAAGGGTTTCTAATGCCGCATTTGATAAAGTTTTGCTATTTTTAGGTAAACATAATTTTTCTATCCATTCATAATGTTCTGGCCGTGTACTTAATTGAAAACTATCATTTATTTGAATTATTTGAAGACCACGTCTATTATAGTCAAAATCATCTTTCATATCTTTAATTATTTGTTCTGTTTCTATTTTGTCCCTCTGTATTACCTTACTTATATCTTTAATAGATAAGGGCTCTCCCCAAATAAATAATAAAGATTCTATTATGGATTTAATTTCTCTTTGATCCATATATGCCCTCCTTAAATATTATCTTTATCGTATTTTTTAATTATAATATTACCAAAATTGTTTGTTTGTACTATTGTAATGTTTTCTAATTTAATTAATTCTAAAAGTGCTAAAAAGGTAACTACTATATTAGATCTATTTACTTTATTAATAAATAAATCATCAAATTCAATTTTATCATTTTCAGAAATTAGACCTAATATACTATTCATAGCTTGTTCTATCGTAATTTCTTCTCTCTCTATATTTTTCATATTAAAATTTTCATTTGATGTTTTATTTTTTTTAATAACCTTATCTAATGCTTTTACTAAATCAGATAACTCTAGTCCCTCTAAAATGTCATCTTTGCTTTCATAAAAATGTTCAATTTCTTCTTTTGGCTTATAAAAAACTTTACTATGTATCAATTCTTTTTCTTTAAGTTTTTCAGCTGCAATTTTATACTTTTTGTACTCTATCAATCTTCTAACTAATTCTTCCCTTGGATCAGTTTCTTCAAATTCTAATTGTTCACCTTCATTTTTTTCCTTTGGAAGAAGCATTTTAGATTTAATTTCTAAAAGTGTAGCAGCCATTACTAAAAATTCACTAGTAATGTCTAAATCCAATTCTTCCATTTTTTCTAGATAATTAATGTACTGATCTGCAATATCAGAAATTGGAATATCATAAATATCTACTTCAGACTTTTCTATTAGATGATACAATAAATCAAAAGGTCCTTCAAAAGATTCTAAAACTACTGTATATTTCATATTACTACCCCTATTTATTTTAGTTGTTCCGTCAAAAAAATTAACTTATTTGATATATTTCCAGTGCTAAATCATTGAAATTTAAAGATTTAGCAGGATTTTTAAGTTCTCCCCCCTAAGATTAATGGTAGAGTCACCAATAAATAATACA
>VEND01000163.1 GCA_009711765.1 Bacillota bacterium
TTTTTTGATTATTCCAGTACCCATAGTTACCTCCTTAAGCGCAACCATATTTTTACTGTAAATAGTTTGCATAAATTCTGTGGTATAGACATCATCTGACTTTCACCTACTCTATTATATCAAAAAAATTTATACTTTCTTATACAATAAAAAAAATGTCTAGAGACTAGACATTTTTCTTATTAATTAAAAATATTTATTTGTAATTAAATAAGTCTTTTAAAATTTTAATATACTTAATTTTATCTTTTATTGTTTTGATAATAAACCTCAAAAGAACGCAAAATTATTATTAAAATTTCACAGACTATTTTCCATAAAAAGAAAATTAAAATGAAACTAAATATAAAAGTAATTATCATAGTAAGTGATGGTATAATATGTAACTTAATAGTTAACGGTAAAATAGTTCTAAGAACAATATAAAAATATTGAGCTAAATTAAAACTTATCACCACCAGTAAAATAATACCTAAAATAAATAATTTATTAATAATATCTGATACTTTAGATTGTCCTAAAATAAAAAATTTTTTAATATTTATTCTACTATCACTATTTAACAACAAACTTATTAATATACATATAACAGTCCATATGATAAATAATAAAATAAAAGTAACAATTCCTACAAAAATACCATACCCCACATTAGGTACTATATTTTTTACATATGAATAACCTTTTTTTATTGGTTCATTTTCTCCCATTTTATGAGCCCAATAAATGCCTTTATGTACTGCATTAATAATTAACGGTATAATTCCTATAAAATATATTGTAATTAGTACTTTTTTTATATTTCCCTCTGAATCTCTTAATATTTTTTCAAACATTAAATCACCCCAAAGCTAATCTTTAAATATGTATCTAAAGTTTTATCCTTTTATTCGTTTATTATATAAAAATACAAATATACTTACTATAAAAGAAACCAATACCATAAGAAATAAAATTGGTAATACTGCACTAATAGTCATAGTTATCCTCCCTCCAAATATTTTTGAAATCCCTATAAGAAGTAATAGTAACAAGAAAATTACTAATATAAATTCACGTAAAATCTTCACTAGATTCTCCCTAGGTTTATTCATAATTTCAAATACTTCTAACAGTTATTGTATCATACTGCTAATTTTTGGTAAACTATTAATCTATACTCTTTCAAAAATGAATCTTAAGACTCATTAAAAATCTGGATTCCTCCAGATTTTTTACAATTGATCTTTATATAAGTCTATAAACAATTTACCGTTAGTTGATAAAACCCCATAGGAAACTTCTTTAATATTTAAAACTCCTCTATTTTTTAATTCATTCCTAAGCCAGTCTTTTGTTAAGTTTATTTCTTTTAAATTTTTATCTATTATTTTCCCATCTAAAATAAGCTCTATAGCTATCCCCTCGCGATTAGTTTGTATGTTTAAATCCTTAGGAGTTACTGGTTCATTTTTAGCCTTTAACTTAACACTTAACTCTCCATTAGGTTCTATAATTGCATGTTCTACTTTATTTATATCAAAAACCTTTTGCTGTCTTAATTGTTGATTTAAATATTCATAAGTATATTTTATTTTCTTCATGTTTTTTTCTAGAATTTTTCCATCTTGTATTAAAACTGTCTTTTCCCCTGCAAAAAACTTGCGAAATACTTGAGATTTTAATGACATGTAGGATGCTATATAAACTATAGCAGTAACTATAAAGATAGAGATTAAAAATACTTCAATTTTAATTTTTAGATTAAAAGCTAAATTCCCAGCTAAAGTACCTAAAGTTGCAACTGAAAGATAATCAAAATAAGTTAATTTAGATAAACTTCTTTTAGTTAATATCTTTGTAGAAGTAAAAAGAATAAAAATTGCTAGAATTGTCCTATAAACAATAATAAAAGCTTCCTTCAAAAAATATTACCTCACTTTCTTTGTCCATTTCTATTATTGTTTATTAATATCAAAAATATATTCAGAACTAAGTATTTACTTACTTTTAATTATATATTTTAAAATTATCATTTGATTTATCAGCAAGCACATTTTCATTTATCTTTACAACACTAATAAAAGAATATTAATACAATAAGCAAAATAATTAAATTCTTTTTGATTATCAGTATGGTCTTTAAAATTAACGGATCTTACACTTCCACTTGTTTTATCCAAAATAATAGATATTTTTTAGGATGACTTTTAAACAATCATTCTAACCCTTATAAAATTCTTAGTTATTTAATCTTTCTTCCCTTAAAATACTATATATTACAAAATCTCTCCATTCCCCATGATGATATCTAAAGTGTCTTAAAACTCCTTCTTTTTTAAAATGAGATTTTAACAAAACCCTTTGTGCTGGAAGGTTTTCTATATCTGTATTTGCTTCTATTCGCTCTATTGGGAAATTATTAAATATATATTTAGTAACCATATCTGTTGCCTTTGAACCGAATCCTTGTCCTCTAATGCTTTTTTCACAAAGTACTATACCTATACGAGCTAGTCCATTTCTTACAAAGTTTATATAGACTAACCCTAAAGGATTTAAATCCTTTATTTCGATAAGCAACATTTTAAATTTATCTGAATTAAAACCGTCTTTTTCAAATTCCTTTTTTATATTATATAAAGACTGAAAATTAAATTCTTGATAATCTCCCCTTGCCTGCTGATTATTCCATTTTTTCACTAATTTTAAATCCTTTTCTTCTAATGTTCTTATAATTAATCCATTGTTAGTAATCATATACTCCTCCTCTTTTGTAAATAAATACTTTTTATTATATCCTTTCATTTACTATTTTTTATTTATTAATAACTTTATTATAACATATTAGTTATTTTATGTTATTTATATCTATGTAATCTTAGGTAAATATGTGTATACTTCTCATGTTTAATTACATATTTGTGTATTTATTTTATTATTTTCTAATTTTATTTACATCTATTTATATTTTTTCTATATTTATGTTGTTTTTTGTTGTAATAAAATGTAAGAATAAAAATAAATTATATTTGACAAGTTTTCATTTTTTTATTAAAATCACTAGTAGACTTACTCGTAATAAAATTTTCATGGAGGCCATGATGAAAAATTATGAAATCGTTAAAGTCTTAAGTAATAACGTTGTATTAGTAAAAAAACAATATAAAAATTACATTTTAATAGGTAAGGGAATTGGTTTTGGCAAGAAAAAAGGTCAAGTATTAAAAGATCCTAAAAATGTAGAAGAAACCTTTGTATCTTTAGAGGGTATAAACTCTAAAGAATATACAAATCTACTCTCAAAGGTAGATCCTAAAATAATTGAGATAACTCAAGATATTGTGAAAATGATTTCAAAAGAAATAGATAAGGAATTAAATCCTCATTTTCACCTAGGTCTTATAGATCATATTAATTTTGCCATTAAAAGATTAAAGGAAGGTATAGAAATAGTAAACCCTTTCCTTTCAGAAACTAAACTTCTCTACCCTAAAGAATATAACCTTGCAGAAAAATCTGTTAAGATTATAAAAAATAACTTAAATATAAATATTCCTAAAGCAGAGGTTGGTTTTATCACATTTCATATATTTGGAGCTACCCATGATAAAACTAAAAATGATGCATTTAAAAATTCAAAGATTATTAAAGAAGTAATTAAATTTGTAGAGAGAAAGTTTGAAATAAGTTTAGATAAAAGTTCTTTTAATTATGTAAGATTTATAACACATCTTAGGGGTGTGTTAAATAGAATTAAAACAGGTAAGACTGTAACAAACGTTTTTTTATCTAAATTAAAAAATGATTTAACATATGAATTTAAAGTGGCTTATGATATATCTAAAATAATTGAGAAGAACTTGAACTTAAAAGTTCCAGAAGATGAAATCGGGTATATTACTCTTCACTTATATAAACTGAATAATTAAAAAGCGTGTTACTGATTAGATCAGGCATGAGCTAAAACTCTTATTAATAGTTATATCTATTTTGGTATAAACTATTAATAAATTTAGCTCATGCCTTTTTTATATTCAAAATAAATAATTAAAATTACTTCAAGGAGGTATTTTTATGAGTAAAGGAAAAAATAAACTATTTTCAATTATGCAGAAGATAGGTAAATCTTTAATGATGCCTGTGTCTGTACTTCCTGCAGCTGGATTATTAGTTGCCTTAGGAAGAATGCTTCAAAATATTACTGAAACATCAAGTGGTGAAGTTACAAATACCTTATTAAATGGATTTGGTAAGGTTATCTTCAGCGGTGGTTTAGCCATATTTGAACAACTCCCGGTTGTATTTGCAATAGGTGTAGCTATTGGATTTGCTGGAGGCGCTGGAGTAGCAGGCCTTGCTTCAGTTGTAGGTTATTTTACAATGACTAATGTTATTAAAGTTATTGGTGATTTAAGAGGTTTAGAAATGTCAATAAATACAGGAGTTTTTGGTGGTATTATAATAGGTTTAGTATCAGCTAAACTTTATCAAAAATATTATAAAACAAAACTACATCCAGTATTAGGATTTTTCTCAGGTAAACGTTTGGTACCTATAGTCACTGCAGCAACAGCCTTAGGTTTAGGTTTATTGTTTGGATTCATTTGGCCTCCTATCCAGAGTCAAATTAATGCCTTTGGTAAAGCAGTAATGTCTTCAGATCTTGGACCTGCATTCTATGCAGCAGGTAAAAGATTATTAATACCTGTTGGATTACATCATGTATATTATCCTCCGTTCCTTTATGAATTTGGAGAATTTATTACTGAATCAGGAAAAGTATTACATGGTGAAACTACCAGATATTTTGCCGGCGACCCTTCAGCTGGTCGTTTTATGGCAGCAGAGTTTCCTATAATGTTATTTGGTTTACCAGCTGCTACATTAGCAATGTATCTTAGAGCGGACAAAAAAAGAAAAAAAGCTATAGCTGGTATAATGATTCCTGCAGCTTTAACATCAATTATAACTGGTATTACAGAACCTATTGAATTTGCTTTTATTTTTGTTGCTCCAATATTATATGTATTCCATGTAGGTGCAGCGTTTATATCAGGTTTATTAACTAACTATTTTAATATCCATTTAGGATATACATTTTCAGCATCATTAATAGATTATGTTGTAGGATTCTTTAATCAACAAAATAGTTTATATTTATTTACTGTTGTTGGTCCTATTATTTTCGCTCTTTACTTTGTTGTATTCTTTTGGTTAATAAAAGCACTTGACCTTAAAACTCCAGGTAGAGAAGATGACAAAGAAGAAAAGTTAGAAAAAGTATCAGCTTCTGAAAAGGCAAAAGAAGTATTAAAGGCTTTAGGTGATGCTCAAAATATTGATGGTTTAGATGCTTGTATTACAAGATTAAGACTAACAGTTAATGATTCATCTAAAGTTGACAAAAAAAGATTAAAAAACTTAGGAGCATCTGGAATAGTAGATGCTGGCGGTGGAAATTTCCAAGTGATATTTGGAACAGAATCTGATCAATTAAAAGAAGATATAAACGAAATTATTAAAAGAGGTGGAACTGATGCAGTTGAAACTGAAGAAAAAACTGATAACATAAAAAATACTAAATTAAAAGATATTAAATCTTCAAAAGAAAAAGAAGTTGTTTTAAAGTCACCTATTAAAGGGGATATAGTAAAAATAGAAAATGTCCCTGATGCTACGTTTGCACAAAAGCTCTTAGGTGATGGGGTTGCTATAAAACCTTCAGAGGGTATTGTATATTCACCTATAGAAGGGCAAATAGCACAACTTTTTAAAACTAAACATGCAATAGGCATAGTGACAGATGATGGTGTTGAAGTATTGATTCATATCGGTATTGACACAGTTAAAATGAAGGGGAAAGGATTTACTGCCTTTGTAAAGCAAGGAGATAAAGTTAAAGCGGGAGATAAATTAATTGAATTTGATATAGACTTAATAAATAAAGAAGCAAAATCAATTATAACTCCGGTTATTATTACTAATATTAACGATTTTAAAGGATATGAAGTATTAGATACTAAGAGTACAAATAAAGAAAATAATTTAATCAAAATAAAATTATAACAAGATTAGGAGGAGAATAATGAAAAAAAATATTAAATTAACAAACCAATCAGGGTTACATGCAAGACCTGCAGGAGTTCTTGTTAATGAAGCAAAAAAATATGACTGTGATATAGAAATAAATTATAAAGATAAAACAGTAAACGCTAAATCTATAATGAATCTTTTAAGTTTAGGTATAAATAGTGGCTCTGAAATATCTGTAATTACTAATGGTTCTGATGAAAAAAAAGCTCTAGACGCTATAGTAAACATTTTAGAAAATGAGCTTAATTAATATAGGTTTAAAGTATATTTAGGTCAGTAAAAATATTAAATAGACTAATAAAAAGTCCTTGGCCAATTGCCAAGGACTTTCTGTTATTATAGTAAATATAATTATTTAAATAAAATTAGTGCATTTAGAGTAGCAAGAACATTAAAGGTTATATGTAATAAAATACTATGTTCAATATCTTTTTTATATAAAAGATACCCACAGGCTATTCCTAAAGGTAAAACCTGTATATATTTTAATAAATTATTAGTTAAAACCCCTGTATGCAATAATGTCCATATTAAAGTAGGAATGATTACAGCTATCTTTTTATTAATCTTTGATTTACCAATCCAGTGTAAAAATAAATTAACTCCTAGAAATCTAAATATAACTTCTTCTCTTATAGGAGCTAGAAAATAAAATGATAATACATTACTTATAATAAAAATCCAAATAGGATCTTGTGTTGACTTTTTTAACAGACTAGGCTTAATCTCAGGATTACCTAGTTTAAATACAACTAAAGTCCAAATAAATAGTATTATATTTAACTTTAGTATAAGTTTCCAATCAATATTTTTCCATTTGAATTTATTCTTTAAAAAACTACTTCCCCTTAACCAATTTTTATCAGATAAAGATTGTGCTGCTCTAAGTTGTCCTTTCAATACTAAATAATTTATTACTAATCCAATAAAAAGTCCAAAACCAAAAAAGAATGCATTAATATTTGAACTTAAATAACCAATAAATATGGAATTAATTATATTAACTATTAATAGAGTATTTGCAACTTTAGTTGTCTTTGGCTTATACCTTATTGAATAATCTTTAGTAGCTTTATAATAAATAATAGTAATAACAAAAACTAATATTCCAACTATTACATTTAAAAATTTCATGCAATTCCCCCTACTATAAATATTTTCCTACGCAAACACTTACTTTAATTATATATCTTTATATCATAATCTTTATAAGTGAATTCTGATAATAATACCACTCTTTCTATATAAACTTTAGGCCCTAAAATATGGATTTCACAATCGGTAAACATTACTTTAATTCTTTCATTCCATATTCCAAAGAGCTTTTTATACTTGTAAATAATCACATCTTCATTTTCACATTCAATATCCTATTTCATTTTATTTAAAGCATTATTTATCTTTTTCTTATCAGTAGCTAAGTTATCAATTCTAATAGCCTTTTTTACGTAACGATAATCAGATATCATTAAACTTGTTGAAACAAATGATGTAATTATTAAAATCTTTATACTATCAAGTTTCATGTTATCTAAAAATGTTAAATTAAAAAATTTATCAAAATCATAAACTATAGTATTTATGCTTATATAAAAAAAAGTATTAATTATAAAAATTTTTTTAAAAAAAATATATATCTACTTACTCTTACATTCATATTAACCTTCTCTTCTCTATTTTCTATATTTTGGTTCTATTTATTAATTCTGTATAATATGTAAAAATACCTTTTATTTTAATATAGACTTTATATTATAATCTATTTTCGATAAAATCAATTGTATATACAACTACTTTTTTTGTTAATTCTTCACATAAATGAGGAGGGTTACTTGGCTTAAATCCCTCTGGTCTTAATTGACGACATTGTAAATTATAAAACTTATCTTTAAAACCTTCTGTAAAATCATAGCATATTTTTTTAATTTCTTTTTCATTTATACCTTTATTTCTTCCATACATTCCTATAAACATTAAAGGTCCTGTAACAAGACCACATAATTCTCCATGTTTTGCTCCTCCCGGAATAGCGATTAATCCATCAATAACTTGATTGTTAATTTTAAATGAAAACTTTTTTGCTAATACTTTTATTATGGTAGTAGCACAATTTAAATCATGGCTCCAGTACATATCATGTACCTTTTCTAAATATTTTTTCATATAGCTAAACCTCCATTACTTTGTAAAATATATTGCCATATAAATTTTTTTAAATAAAAATAAATATCAAACTTATCCTTTACTATTTAAGATCTTTTTTAATTCATTTGCACTTTCATATGCTACTTTTATAAAGTGTTCAGGTGATTGATAAGAATCCTTTGGAACAACTTCTAAAGATATATTACCTTTATAATCTATTTCTTTTAATTTATTAGTAATCTTTTCCCAATTAATTATCCCTTTATTAGGTATCCAATGCTTATCTTCTTTTCCATCATTATCTGATAAATGCAAAGTAAATACTCTTTCTTTAAATTTCTCTAATAAGTATGTATTATCCTTATTTTCTAATTTTGCATGGGACGAGTCATAACAAAGTCCTAAATAAGGAGACTCAATATTAGTTAATATATTTTCTATAAACCTATTCTTTACAGTATTTTCAACTGCTAACTTAACTTTGAGTTTTTCTGCTTCTTTAACTATTCTCTCTAAACTATATAATCCATTAACATTAACTTTCTCTAATCCATTATTACTTATTAAATGCATAACCATCATTGGTATGTCATGTTTATCACAATCATTAATCCATCTTAAGTGATTATAAACCGCTCTTTCACGTCTTTTGTTATCACTGCTCCAAAGAGCATCACATTCAAAATAAGGTACATGAAGATTTTCTATATTTAAATTACTGTCTTTTATACTTTTAAAATTCTTCTTACCTTCTTTTGAAAAAAGTTCTTCATCCCACCATAACATAGTAGAATCAAACCCACCATTTTTTATCATTCTTATTCGTTTGTCAAAAGGCATAATATATCCAAACCAACTAAATATACCTAATTTAAAATTATCCATAGATTTCTCCTTTATTTAAATCGTTTTAGTAGCTTATTTTTATACTTATCTAATGTAGATTTAGTTAAAGATTTTTTTAAATCTTCAGGGATAACATTTATTATTTCCCATGAATTTTCATTACATATTTCCGTTATTTTTTTTATAATACTTCTATTTTCACTGTTCTCTGCTCCCAAGCTATGCATTAAGCCTCCACTTTTACCTCCACTAACGACTAATTCTATATCAACTTCTATATCACTTTTAAACTTTAAAATAATTACTGCCATAAGTGTCGAATTAATCCTATAATAATAATCTTCCCTCATTAAAACTACTAAATTTTTCGTTTTATATATATGGGGTTTGTCTCCATAGTATACACTTTTTTCATCTTTCAAAATACTAATAATTCTCTTAATATCTTTCCCTTTTATAGTTAAATTAGCTACCTTCATTAATCTTCTCCTTTTTATATAAACATTTCAAAGATACCCTTTTAAAGGATATCTTTTTATAATTTGTACTTTAGATTTTATTCATTAATCGATAATAACTCAATATAATTAGTTTTCTTGATATTTTCAGCTTCTATCTTCCCATTATATAAATATCCACTATACTTAGCTGTTATTAAAATCCCCTCTTTATACCTATCTCCAATTTCTTTTATAAGTTTTTCACCATTAGCAATTACAATATATTTTTCATTTTTTTCTAAATCTTCAATCTTTAATGGTATATTTTTAAATTGTGATTTATCTATTACTATTTCCACATTAGAATCTCTTTTATATAACTTTCCTTTAAGCTGAAATTCTCCTTTAAAGGTTATCCTTTCATATGTGCATATATTAATATCTTCTAAGGTTTTAATAACCTTTTGTTTTACAGTTAAACCAGCTACTATTTGGTCTTTTTTTAATGTAAGAGGATTATAAATATTTAGTATGTATTTTGGTTTTATTATACTCTCTATTTCATTTTTATTTTTCTCTATTATATTTATATATTTTAAATTTGTATTTATTTCTTTATTTATAAAGTATTTTAATTCAATTAACTCGCCTTTAAGGTTTTGATTTGTTTTACTAAGTATTTTATTTTGTTTCTCTAATTCACTAGTTTTTTCAAAGTGTCGATTGAATTCCTTCTTATATTCAGTTTCTTTTTTTGCTAGCTTATTCTTTAAAATACTAAGTTCTTTCTTTAAATTTTCATTCTTAACTTTTAAGTTATCTAGTTGAACTTCTAAACTGTTTTTTTCTACATTATTGCAAGCACTAAAATTAAAAATTATAAATATTAAAATTATAATTTTTAAATAACTTTGTTTTAGGTCCACATTCTAGCCTCCTCATAATTAATATTTAATTATCTATTTTACTTTTATTTATTAATACATTTTATGAATTTATTATATCATATTAGTTAAATATTGGAAGATATTTAACTAATATGATATAATAAAATCTGGAGATTAATCTCCAGATTTTTATTGCATGTGTTTAATTTACATTTAATATTACTTTATATTTTCTTTTCCATATTTAAAAATTCATACTTCCCACCATTTGTTTCTTGTGAAAATGTATCCAAAGGTTTAAATCCAATTTTTTTATATGCCTTAATAGCCCTTTTATTAAATGTTGCAACAGCTAAACTAAATTTGTTCGCATTAAATTTTCTTTTGCCAAACTCTAAACCTTCTTTTAAAAAATCATTTCCTAATCCTTTTCCAGTCAAATCTGGTCTCATACCAAGTCCTATTACTATAGTATCATCCTGTTTATTAAAACTAAAAAAACCTACAAGTTCTTGTTCTCTATATACTGAAAAATATCTATCCTTCCAATTTTTTGGCTTTAAAAACTCTTCTAAATCTTCTGGATCGCTTTCCATATCATAAAAAGAGTAATCTCCTTCATAGTGCCAATTAACAATTTTATTTGCGTCCTCTTTATTCATAGATTTAAAAATATACATCTTTATCACACTCCATAATTATAATAATTTCCTATAAGTCTAAACTTCAGTGATAAATACTCCAAACTAATTTAAATCCTTTATATATCTTAAAAGTCCATTGCCATAAACCTTTATCCTAATAAATCTTCAAACTTTCCCCCCCTTAATTAAATTAATCAAATAAAGCTTCAAACTTATCTTCTTTTTTTGCTTTAAAACATAATTTTATTTGATCTTTAGAATTACGTGTTTCAGATAATTCTGGTAAATTCTCAATTTTAAAAAATTGAGCGTCACTTGTCTCTATATTTTTTATATACTCTCCCTTTATATAATCACATTCTACAAAAACATTATATACTGAATAAGGATAATTATCTGTTCTATGTTTACGTCTATCAAATATAGCTATAATCCTTTTAGGTTTAACTTTTGCACCAGCTTCTTCCATTGACTCTTTAACTACATTTTCATAAATTGAAGTTTCTATATCTGCCCACCCTCCAGGAAGAGCCCATTTATTATCTGACTTTTCCTTAACTAATAAAATTTCTTCATTTCTAAAAATGGCCGCTCTAACATCTACCTTTGGTGTTTGATATCCTACTTCATTGGCAAATAAATCATTTAATTTCCCATGATCAATGTCTGTATATTCACTCATAATTTCTATGCTTAACTTTCTAATCTCTTGATATCTTTCAATATCAAATTTATCCTTTGAATACTCTAAACCTGTTTGTGCTATTGCCTGTAATTCTTTTGCCCATTTTAACCATTGTTTTTCCAAACTATTTCCTCCTAGTAAATAAAAGTTTCATAAAAACTATATATTTTACTTATACGCTTCCTCTAATCTATATATCCATTCTCTAACTAACTGATTAAAAATCTTTTCTTGTTCAATTTGTAAATTATGCCCAGCTTTATCTAAAACACAAAAAGTAGCCCTTGGATAGTTATTTAAAATATTAAAAGCATCTTTATATCCAACTTCTTTATCCTGTCTCCCAGTTAAAATTAAAGTAGGCTTTTTAAAAGGAGTTTTTAGATTATCAATGTTTGTATTAATCATTTGTCCTTCTTTTGTTATTTTTTCAAGAAAACTAAAATCAGTATTTTCCATAGCTTTTTTAACTTCTTTTTTAATTCTTTGATTTATTCTCATCTTAATATCATTATTTTTATGTGTAATATATTCTAAATCTTTATCTATATTAGCTTTATTTAGCTGGGGAAAAATCAATGGGTATATTAATAATAATCCATTTACTCTATCAAACTTCTCCTTTAATAGGTATCTAGCTATATAACCTCCAAAGGAACTTCCTACAAGTACAAAATTTTCATCGCCTATTATTTTATCAATAAATTTAAAAAAACTTTTAATCATATCTTTATAGCTAAATGAATCACTTTTTATCTTCGTTTCTCCAACACCTGGATGGTCAATATATATCCTTTTCCACCCACTAATATCTTTAAAAATAGGTTCCATACAACCAATTAATGTATTCATATCTGTTGCATATCCATTTAACATTAATATAGGTTTACCCTTACCCTTTACTTTATAATTAAGTATTACTTTTTCTAATTTACATTTCATAAAACTCCTCCTAGCCTACTATCTGTCTTCACCTGATACTCCATAATTAAAAATTTATCTTCCCCCATTAAAGTATTTTTTCTTGTTATTTTGACAATGTTAAACCCTACTTTTTCATAACAACGTATGGCTCTTTTATTAAACGAACGAACTAACAATCTTATATTTTTATTACCATATCTAATATTACATTCGTCTAGTACTAGTTTCATTAATTTATTTCCTATACCTTGTCCACACTTAGAAGGCTTTAAGCCCACACCTATTAATACATTATCACTATCCTCTTTTAACCTTATATATCCACATAAATTATTATTATTGTCTTTTAACACTAAAAATTCTTTCTCTCTTATTTTATGATTTGTTATACCAAAATTTTTATCAACACAACTTTTCCAGTTTGGCATATTATAAGTTTTATAAACCCCAGGATACTTCCACTTACATATTCTTTTTGCCATATCTTCAGTCATTTTATCTAAATATAATCCCAAATTATAATCACCTTCATTTTTACAATAATTTTGCATTTATTATTAACTATTAAGCTTAAATTTTTCTAATCTCATCATATAATAATAATGTTTCTACTTCTTTACATTGTCTATTCATAATTTTATTCTAATTTCCCCTTTAATAAATTAATAAAATTATTTTTGTTTTTTTCACTATTAAAGTATCTATAAGTATTTATCCCATTCTTTTTTCCATCTACAAATTTTTTATGTAATTCTTTTAATTCCTTATGTAAATTTTTACAGTAATTAAATCTTTTATAAACAAATTCATCTTTATCTTTGTAATCCATAATATTTATTATGTAATCACTCATATATCCTATATTCGGTGAACTACTAATGAAAATAGCAATCCTTTCCATATTTTCTTTTTCCTTTTTTAAAGTTTCTTCACTAAACTTATTATTTTCAATAGACTCATTTATAAAATATAGTTCTCTCTCTAACATAATAAGAGCTTTTAAATCATAATTTCCAACAGTAGTTTTATACCTATAATCCTTTATTATTAAAATAGATACTAAAATAATTATAATAATTAAATATAGAATTTGTTTTTTATCACTTAAAATTTTCATATATCCTCCATTAGTTTTAGTGTATTTTAGAATAAACCTCTATATCATTACCTTCTGTATCTTTAAACTCTAAAACATAGTTTCCCCCAATTTTAGTTAAAGGAAATACGATATCTACTTTTAAAGCTTTAAGTTTTTCTCTTAACTTATCCATGTCATTTACTTCAAAACTAGGTAAACAATTATCTCCCCAAGTGACTTTTTCATTTACTTTACTGTTATTAAATAAGCAAAATCTAAACCCCTTAAAAATAAATATACTAAGTACTTCATCTCTTTTATTTACTTGTTGTTCAAAAAAAATTCATAAAATTTAATAGCTCTTTGCATATCTTTTACACATATATATAAAGAATTTAAATTCATTTCAAAACCCATTCTTCCCCTCCATTTATGTCAATTTCAAAGGTAAAAAAATCCTTTATGTATATTTTAAGTTCTTCTTTCTAGCACGATGTTTTCTATCAGGATCATATTTATTCTTATATACTCTTTTTTTATTATACTGAGTTCTTGCTTCCTTTTTCTCTTCTGGATAGCCTATATATATTACACCTAAAGGTATTACATATTCAGGAATGTTTAATATTTTCTTTACCGGCTTTATAATACTCGCTATAGGGTATACACCTATCCAAACACTACCTAAGCTTAAATCTGTAGCTGCAATTAGCATATTCTCCGCTGCTGCACTACAATCCTGTATCCAATAATCCTTACCTGGTCCTGAAAGAGCTAACTTCATATTTCCACAAACTACAATTGCTAATGGAGCATTATAATTACCAGAATATAAACTACTTTTTAAATCATTAAGTACTTCTTTATCAGATACAACTATAAATTCCCATGGTTGTTGATTACATGCAGATGGAGCAGCCATAGCTGCTTTAATTAACAGATTGATCTTTTCACTTTCAACACTTTTATTATTAAATTTTCTAATACTTCTTCTTTGATAAATATAATCTATAGCATTTTTCACTATATCACCCTTACTTATTGTTTTTTAATATTAATGTAGCTTATCTAATCTTTATTAAAATTAAACCTATACTTTAACTCACCCTTTTGTCCTTTTGGTTCATAAATTATTGTCTACTTCAAAACTTCAGTTAAATCAATAAATGATAGTTTTTTCATATGTTTCTCTTTGTTATATCACCCTATGTAAAACTAATATGAGATCAATGTTTGAGGGTTATAATATTGATTCTAACTAATATTAACTATATACTTATGCTACACTCTATATTTGAATTTTCATTTTCATCTATTATTTCAACATAAATTTTTTCAATAACTGCTTCAAAAACATCATCCATATTTTTCACTTCCATAAAAGCTTTTTGAAAACTATTTAAATCTTCAAACTTTCCAACAGTCAAATGAGGAAAATATGTGATTTTTTTATACAAATGCTTCTTTAGAATTCCTGTATATAATTTATCATGTATTTTTATTATGTTATCATTACCCTCTTTTATATTTAAAAATAAATAATTATCAAATGAACCTGTTATCCCTTTTAATTTAAGTTTAAATTTATCTATATCACTTAAAACTTTTTTCATATGTTTTTTAATCTCTTTAGTTTTTATATTGCTTTCAAAAGGAAAGACAAGAGTAATATGTGGTTTAATACAATTATAAAGAGGATCATACTTCCTTCTAATATCTTCTATTTTTTCAATATTATTTAATTTAGGAAAAATAATAATTGATCGTTTTTTCATATACACACCCCATTTATGTACTACTGATATATAATTCTTTTAATTATAATAAAAACTAAATAAATGGATCACTTTTATTTAACCAGCCCATACTTTTCCAATATTCTTTATCATAATGTCCATCATTAAAACTTGATACCATGTTTTTAATTATTTTAAATAAAAATCTAGTAAATAATCTATCTGAAAGCTTCTTTCTATTATTTATTGCTTTATAAAACTTAGTAGCCTTTTTATTTAATTTTTTTTCTATTTTATTCTTCTTAATTTCTTTTACTTCTTCCCAACTAGTAGCAGCCACTGCTGTTCCAAAACAAAATGTACGCTTAATACCCATATAGTCTAAAGCTCTTCTCATAGTTTTATTTGAACTTTTAGTTCCCATTCCAGCAGTAGTTGATACAGTAAAACCTATTTTTGAAAACATTTTTTTATTTGGTCTGTGTGATATCCACATATAACATAAATGATCAATAAATGTTTTCATTGCCCCTGTTACATCTAAACCATATACCGGGGAAGCTAAAATTACTGCATCTGAATTAATTATTTTTTCTACTATAGGTTTAACATTATCATAATGAGGACAAGTATCTTCACCATTTAAAAAGCAACTAAAACAACCTCTACAAAAGTTAGGAATTGCTTTAGGTAGCCAAAATTCATCAAAGGTAATATCATCAAGATTTTTTAACTTTTCCTTTATTATTTTTACACAATTATAAGTACTTCCTTTTCTTTGATTACCATATACAATAACTACTTTGATATAATCACCTACTTACTCTTTTTTTAATCTTAATTAAATCATATCAATAATGCATTAATTCTATCTTTTAACTCTTTTTTAGGTGAATGAAACCTTTTAAACCATATTAATCCCTCATTATCATTTTGAAAAGTAGTATTTTTTATTTCATTGTTTAAAAATGTGAATGTCTTTTGGCCTTTTTTTAAAAGTTTTAAAATTTCACTTTTAAGCTTTCGCTGCTTTTTTATTGGTTCATTATTTTTAATTAAGATAATTAAATCATTAAGTTTATTACTTATAGTAAATCCATACTCATGAAAACCATTAATTTTTTTCAGTCCATGATAGCTTTTTATATCATCACTAGCCATTTTAAAAGAGTTTGCTAATAATTTTAAATATTCTACATCTAAAGTTTTATTTTTTTCTAAATATAATTTTGTTTCATTTGTATAAAGATTAAGTAATGTTGAAATTTCTAATGCATAATGTTTTCCAAGTTCCTCTTTTAGACGTTTCGTGTCATTAAAATACTTAATAATACCAAATAAAATACATATTAACATTATTATAAAAATAACTTTTATAATATTTTCTTTTCTCATAGGACCTCCAATATTTTTTAAAATGATTTTCCTTTAATAATTTCCTGTTTTATTAAAAATAATATTATCAACTTTAAGTTCTAAATGAAATTAATAAAAAGGGTATAACATCCGCTAAAAAATGAACTATCATACTTATTACTAAACCCTTTTTATAAAAAATATATGTGATTATTATCCCAGCACCAAAGGAAACTAACGATCCACTATGTAAAAAGAAGGAAAATATAAAAGATGAAACTAATATACTTAATATTAATATACTTCTCCTTGAATCAACGAATTTTGAAAATATGAAAAAAATAAATGAAAATAAAAAAAATCTAAAAATTATCTCTTCAGTAATAGCAGCTCTAATTGATATTAATACTGCACCAATATAATTTAATGATTCTAACCATTTATAATTTTGAATATTTCCATTATAATTTAGCATCCAAGTATAAGTATTAACTGCTATAAGAGTCAATCCTAAAAAAGTTATAATACTCCAAATATAAAAAGGTGCTCTAGATTTATCTTTACTGTTACTTTTAAATTCTACATTTCTAGTAATTATACTTCCAAAACATGCAAATAGTATAACTATGGTAAAATCAAAAAAAGCAAACTTTAAAATGGAACTATTAGAAGAAATATATGGAGCTAAATAACAATCAATAAAAGCTGTTATACTTGCTAAAATAAAAAAGAATATTTTTTTATTTTTAATTAAATACTTTTCCCCTAATAACAAATCTACTTCCTCCTAAACTTAATCTTTTAACTAATTTTTAAATACTTTACTCTCATTAATACTATCTATATTTAATAAACTTTTCATTTTATTACTACAATTTCATCATAGCTTGTCTAGTTTCTTTTGGAACCTTTTCTAAGGCATATCTAAATGCTGTACGTGAAAGGTTATCTACATTTTCTTTCAGATAGTTTATTACTTTTTCAGGATTAGCTTGATAGGTATATTTTAATAACCATCCAACCCCTTTTTGGATATGTAATTTATCATCATCTTTAAGCTTATCTACTACAATAAAAACTTTTTTAATATCATATTTTACTCTAATGCCTTTACCAGTTCTTATAAGTGATACTAAAGCTGCCCTTCTGACATATGTTTTATCAGATTCTGTCCATGATAAAACATTTTTAAATAATTCAGGATATTTATAAACTAATGGATTTAACACTCTATAACAGAATTGATCACACATTCCCCAATTATTAATATACTTATAAAGCCATTTTTCTATAATTGGAAAATATTTTATATTAATTACTGTTTTTCTTTTTTTAATCCAAAGAGTTGCAATTGAAAATAAATCTATATTATTAGAAGCTATTAAATCTTCACAAATCTCTAATAGTTTTTCATCTGATTTCGGAGCTACTTTATAATACTTATTTGCTATCTTTGATAAGACAGTAGCCCTATGTGTTGTTTTAATTTCTCTTATCTCTTCTTTTATAATTTCCTTTAGTTTGGTATTATCCATTATTTTCACTCCTATTTATTATAAGATATATACTTTTTATTTAAATAAATAATACTCTAACATAAAAAATCAAAGCTAATTATAATTAACTTTGACGTTTATATATCAAAACCTTTTGTTTTTTGTATTTTTTAAATATTCTTAATATTCTTATAGTTAATCTGCTTCAAAATGCTTTCCATTAACCCCACCGTATTGAATAATATTATTTTCATTTGGGTCATAAGTATACATATACACTCTAGTAGGTTCATCCTTAAAAACAACATCTATACCCCATTCAGGGTATGATAAGATACGATTTAAAAATGAATGTCTTGGATTTTCGATTTTAAATTCACTTTTTTCATACTCCCTAACAGTTGTTAGATGATTAAATGTTCTTTTGTATAATTTTCTTTTACCCACTTCAACATACACAAATGGTGATGAAAAAATGATGACTAAAATCAATGTAATAACTAATATTTTCTTTTTCATTTTTCCTCCTAAAAAATTTTATTAAAAATAAATAATGATTTTCGTACCTTCATCCACTTTACTATTTACCTGTATTTTTCCTTTATGAGCATTTATAATTTGTTTAGCTATTGCCATACCAAGACCTGACCCTTTATGGATTTCTCCTGTATTAGTACCTCTGTAATATCTTTTAAATAAATTTTCTATATCTTTGCTTTCCATTCCAATTCCATTATCCTCAATTTCAATAATAATATTTTCTTCTTTTCTTATATTAACTTTTATCTTAGTATCCTCTGGATTATGTATTATTGCATTATATAAAAGATTAGTAAATGCCCTTTTTAAAAGTAAAGGATTACAATTAATATTGATTTTATCCCTATCAGTATAAAAATCTATTAACCTATCTTGATATTTAGGATGATTTAATATATCAATAATAGTTTCTCTCATTATATTAACTAGATTTTCTTTTTTATCAATATTAATAATACTAGAATTTTTTACTTCATATGTTAATTTCAAATCAGAAACAAGCTTACTTATATAATTAGATTTATTTTTTATTATTTCAATATATTTCTTATTTTCTTCATTAGATAAATTATAATCTGAATCAAGTAATACTTCTGAGTAACCTTTAATTGATGCTAAAGGAGTCTTTATATCATGGGTGATATTAGTAATCCATTCTTCCCTTAACTTTTCATTTTTAAATCTTTCAGTCTCATTTCTTTTTAAAGTCATAGAAAGAATATTTAAACTATCATAAACCTTCTTATAAACTCCTTTTGATTTTTTTCTTTTAATATATCTACCCTTTGATAAATGATCAATACCCTTAATTATTTCTATAATAGGTTTTGAAAGAAAAAGACTTAATATATATCCTACTAATAATGCAATTATTATAGTTATAACTAATGATTTAATAATACGTTTTAATAAATCTATAAAAAAAGTATCCGGACTATATATTAATTGATATTTAGAAATCTTATTATCTGGAAAACCTATAATATAACTAAGCTCTCTATCATTTCTATTTGCTAACCCTACAAATATTGTATATCCTTTTATAGCTCCAGAATATTTATGATAAAAAATAAGTTTACCAGGAGTATAATGTGTTGGTACATTATCTGGTTTCAATCTATTATATATTTCAGTACCATTTTCATTTAGTACTTGTATCCAATTCCCATTGTTCTTTAATTCTTTAATCTTATCTTCTTCTATGTAAACTTCTTCATTTTTAAAATATATATTATCTCCATAATCTAAAGTATATTTAGGTCCCATTTGAGAGGTGATCTCCTGTGGGTTTATATTGTTATTCTGTATTTTTATTATATTTACTACTAAAAAAGATATAATAGAAATTAATATTGTAACAATAATGGCTATAAAAAATCTAGCAGTTATCCTCCATTTCATTTTATTCTCCCCTTATTGAAAGCTTGTAACCTAAACCTTTTATTGTTTTTATATATTTAGGCTTACTAGGATTATCCTCTAATTTTTCCCTTAAATGTCTTATATGGACCATAATTGTATTTTCATACCCTATATATTCATCCCCCCAAACATTATCACATATCTTTTTTTTACTTAATATCTGATTAGAGTATTTACTCATAAATGAAAGGATCTGATATTCTTTAGCTGTTAAGTAAAGTGATTTTTTATTTTTCCTAACCTCTTTACTTTTATAATTTAATTCAATATCTCCAAAATTAAATTTGGGGTTTCTATCTTCTTTTAAATATTCACTCCTTCTAAAATGTGCTTTTATTCTAAAGGCTATTTCTTTTGGGCTAAAGGGTTTTGTTACGTAATCATCTCCACCTATACCTAATCCAAGAAGTTTATCTAAATCCTCGGATTTTGCTGATAAAAATATGATAGGGACTGTACTAAACTCTCTTATTTTTCTACAAACCTCAAAGCCATCTATATCAGGAAGCATAATATCAAGTACTATTATATCTGGTCTTTTATCTCTACATATATCTAGACCTTTATTGCCTGTTATAGATTTATAGATGTATTTAAATCCCTCTTTTAAAAGAACAGTTTCTAAAAGGTCTAATATTTCTTTTTCATCATCGATTATTAATATTTTTTTATTTGCAATACCTTTAATATTTATCATTTAATCACCCATTAATCTAGTTTAGTTTAATTATACTACATTTTTAATTATTTCCTAAATAATATCTTTATTTTTAAATTTTAACAAACCAATTCCAATGACAATTATAAAGATAAGACCGCTAATTCCATACATTAAATAATGCTTTAGTATTTGTTTTTCACTTAATGTTACTAGATTTGGAGTTATAGCTATCATTGGATAAGCAAAGGGGTAAACTATCCAATATTTTGTTGAATTTATTACTAAAATTACTGGTAAGGTTAGAGCTGATCCGATTCCTAATGGAACTCCTATATGTTTAAATTTTATACTTAGAAAAAATTGAAATGAAATAATAGGTAAGGAAGATAAAAAAGCTAAAATAGGTTTCCCTAATATAATATTATAAGGTATATTAACATCGCCTCCTAATATTAATCCCGCTATAATAATTCCAATAGAGAATACAGCTAAGTTTAAAAAAATGATTATACACCCTAATAAAAGCTTTGACAAATAAACATTTTTTCTTTTAATTGGGAATGTAAGCACCTGATTCCAGCCATTGTTTATATGTTCTAAACGGGTAATTATAGCAAATACTAATATAATGATCATTGGAAATAAAAGTGTAGCATAAAAAAAAGTACTTCCTGAAAAAAGCATCCTCCAAAATTCAAATGATTCTCCACTTCTTTTTACATATTGTAAAAACATTACACCTTGTAGTACTGAAAATATTGGAAAAAGGGTTGCTATAAATAAAACTTTTGACCCCTTTATTTTTAGTAGTTCAATCTTTAATGCTTTTAACATACTTTCCCTCCTTATAAAATATCCCTTTTTTTAAATGATAAAATACCTAAAAATAAAAGTATCGCCATTGAAATAATACCTCCATATACCACTAAAGCTTTACTTTCTCCATTTAAATTATTTGCATAATGGGTATATGTATAGGGGATAAATTTTGCAATACCCGGACGTGCAAGTAGTACTATCTTAGAAAATATCATACTTATAAAACCAATTATTACAGGGGTTATTGCACTTTCATAATATGAACTTAAAAAATTATGAATTGCTGAAACTCCTAAAATAGCAATAAATTGAAATAATATATAATTAGCATATAGTTTATAGTCAAAAGCTTCAGGAAAACCTATAATCTTTCCAACTATTAATAACCCTAGCGAATTTAGAATAATCATTATTAAGCTAAAAAATAAAATAACAAAAAATTTAGATATATATATTTCTACTTTTGAAACTGGTAAGGATAAATGTTTCTTCCAACTATTATTTTCAAACTCAGTGTAATAAATAATAGTTGCAATAATAGATACAAAGAACGGTAAAAACATCCCCCACCCTAGGATATTGTGATTTTCCTTTAATAATATCACCCAAGATGTTACTTTATTATTTTGAGCTAAACCATATAAGTAAGTATGATATCTTAGATACATATCTAAAAACATAGCTACCATTGTACCTAAAGGAATAATTGTTACTATTAACCAAATAAAACCCTTTTTTTGTTTAATTAATTCAGTTTTAAAAAGTGTTAATATCATTAGTACCCTCCTTTTTAGTAAAACTAAGAAACATCTCCTCAAGATTACTTTTATATCTACTGATGTGATAAACATCTAAATCATTCATTACAAGTTCTCTAGTTATACTAGATGGGTCTAAACAATTTTTTAAATATATATATTCATTTCTTATATCTACTTTATATCCCTTACTATTAAAATATTTTAAAGCCTGCTCTTTAGGTTTTACATTTACCTTAATTTGTTCAACACTATTTTTATGTAATTCATCTATAGTTCCTTGAAATACTAATTTTCCCTTATTAATAATTCCTACTTCACTGGCTATTAATTCTATTTCACTTAATATATGGCTTGATATTAAAACTGTCATTCCCAATTTTTTTGTTAAATTTTTAATAAGGAATCTTATTTCCCGTATTCCACTTGGATCTAATCCATTTGTAGGTTCATCTAAGATTAATAATTCTGGATTTCCTAATATAGCCTGTGCTATAGCTAACCTTTGTTTCATCCCTAATGAAAACTTTTTTACTTTCTTATTTTTTTCTTCTGATAACCCTACTATTTCTAATGCCTTTTTTAAGTCTTCTTTTTTCACATTTAAAATTTCTTTAGTAATATATAAATTTTCATAGGCTGTCAAATTACCATAATATGATGGGCTTTCTACAATAGAACCTACATTTTTAAGTATATCTATTCTATTTTTATTAATTGATTTTCCAAATACCTTAACTTTTCCCTTTGTTGGATTTACTAAGCCTAAAAGCATACGTATTGTTGTAGATTTACCTGCACCATTTGGTCCTAAAAATCCATATATTACACCTTTTTTAATTTTTAGATTAATATCTTTAACTGCTGTAAATTTCCCAAAACTTTTAGTTAGATTATTAGTCTCTACTAAATATTTTTCCAATTTAATTACCTCCTTATCATTCTTTGTTAATTATACCTTTCTAACTTTAAGTGGGTTTTATCTTAACCTTAAGATATCCTTAAGTTTTAAAAAAGCCACCTGAAATATTAATTTCAGATGGCTAAATAGTTAATTTAAACTTTTATTTAATAATCCTTTAAAGATTTGCTTTTAGATAATATAAAAGCTACACCGATAGAAACTATACCTGAAGCTATTGGTATGATAGCAGGTTTAACTACATCTACTAAAACTCCACTAACTAATATACCTAATGGAACAATACCATTTGATAATGTACTAATAACTCCCATAACTCTTCCCATCATTTTATCAGGAGTCATTCTTTGAATATTTACTTGTATTGGTATATTTACTATAATCATAAATACAGAAAACATAAATAATACAAATATATAGTATATAAAAATTATATTATTATTTATACTTTGAAGTGTTTCTATCGCTGGTATACCTATTAATGATAACATTACTCCCATCATAATAGTCCCTATTATTAAACTCTTTAGATTACTTTTCTTTTCTGGTAATTTACTTACTATTATAGAAGATGCTAATACTCCTATAGAAAAAGACCCTTCAATAATACCAAACTGTGTAGATGTCATTTTAAGAGTATTATTTATAATATAGGGTAAAATTACAGCTAGAGTTGAGTTTACTAATAAATTAAATATAAGAGCAAATTTCATAATAGTATATAATGCATTTTGATCCCTTATAAAACTAACTACTTCGGCAATATGTTTTATTATTGCTTTAAATCCTTTATCATCATTTGCTTCATTATATTCTATTTTATTTTTATTGAATTTAAAATCAATAAAACCTTCTGTTATAGAAGATACTATAAAAGAAAATCCATTAATTAATAAAAATATTTTCATTGGGATTAAGCCATATATAACCCCTCCTAATACAGGTCCTAATATTGCTGCAAGGGATGTTGAGGCTTGAGCATATGAATTAATTTTAACTAAATTTTTATCTGAAACTAAATTTGGTATAGAAGCTTGCATTGATACATCAAAGAATGTATTAATTATACCTAATGTAAATGTTGTGATATATATAAATATTATTTTAAGACCAAATATATGTGATACAGCTAATAAACTTAAAACTGTAATTCCACTTAATGCATCTAAACCTACAATCATTTTCTTTCTATCCCTTTTATCTGCTACAGACCCAGCTATTGGACTTAATATTACCCTAGGAAGCATTCCTAATAAAATACTTATAGAAAATGAAGTACCAGAGCCAGTAAGTTTTAATATATAAAGAGAAATTGCAAAATCATAAATAAAAGTACCCAATAATGAAGCTATTTTTCCAGACATAAACAAAGTTATATTTAACTTCTCCCTTTTACTAGTAACTTCTTTTGGAGAAGATTGATTCTTTTTAACAGTATTATCCATATGGCCCTCCCTAAAAATAGTTTAATTATATTTAACTTATATTTTAATTGTATCCCTAATAAAGTTCTAAGTCAAGTATTTGTTTAATTAAATTTAACTTTATTGTCAATTGTGAAGTTGATTGTTTAATCTATTTGTACTATAATTAAGTTATATACTATTATGGAGGTAATATTAATGACTATAGGCGAGAAAATAAAATTTTTAAGAAAAGAAAAAAAACTTACTCAATCGCAATTGGCTGGAAAAAAAATGACTAAAAGTATGTTAAGCCAAATTGAAAATAATAATGCTATGCCTTCAATGAAAAATCTTAAATATATAGCGAAAGCTTTAGAAAAACCGCTTTCATATTTTATAAAAGAAGACTCCAAAGCACTCCCCTTAAAGGAAATTAAATATAAACTTGATATTGCAAAGGAGCATATAGACAAATATCAAATAGATGAGGGTATAAAAATACTTGAAAGTATATTAAAGGAATTTAATATAGATAAAAACACTAAAGTATATGCTGATATCATGTGTAAGCTAGCTGATTGTCAAAGTTTCTTAAAGAACTTTGAAAAATCCGAAGAATATCTAAAAAAGTCAATAAATATTTATAAAGATAATAATTTATATTCCTATGCTGCAAAAACATATATCGACCTTATTGCGAGATACTGGGATGAACAAAATTTTAATGAATGTTTAATAATATTAAATAAGGCTAAAGAAATGCATGATAAATCTACTTCAAATGATGTATCCTTTAAAATAAAATATTTTCAAATTAAATCCCTTATACTTTCTTCTATAGGTAAGATCCATGACACTATTAATATCTTAGATAAATCAATAAAACTATCAAAAGAAAGTGGTATTTATTATAAGAGTGATGAAGTTTATAAAACTAAATCCCTGATGAATATCCTTCTAGAAAATTATGATGAGTTTCTTAAAAATATCAAAAAGGGTAAGCAGTTTGCTAAATTTACAGAAAATAATATTAGCTTAATCTCATTAGAATTAATTACAGCACTATATTATAATGAATTAAAACAGCCAAAAAAAGCTTTAAAACATTTAGATATTACAAATGAACTTATTAATAATGAAGATAATAATTATATAGATTTTTATGTAAAAGACATATTCTATAATGAAAAGGCTAAGTCATACTATCATCTTAAAGAATATAAAAAAGGACTTAAAGAATTATCAAAGTGCAGTTATTCAGATTCTAAATATAAATCTAAATATATATATGATTATATATACCTATGGTTAGGAAAAGTTTACGAAGGCTTAATTTTATTTGAGTTAAATGATAAAGAAAAAGCAATAACTTCAATTAAAAAAGGAATAGAAATGATAGAAAAAAGAGGAAATACAAAATATTTAGCCTTTTCATACAAACAATTAAGTAAAATATATTCTAAATTAAATAACTATAAAATGGCATATCAGTATTTAAATAAATGTGATGAAATAATAGAAAAAATAAATAAGAAAGTTTAAAAAATCTGGAGAATATTCTCCAGATTTTTATTTATAGACTTTTAGGGTGTTATATTCAATGTCTGTAATCGTGAACTTACATATAATTATTTTAATTTTTTTAACACTTAAACATATCTTTTCACCTCACCTGTAATAATACATAATATAATATAAGGATTCTTTTATTTATTTATATAAAATGATAATATTATATTATATCTAGGAAAATCATAAGTTTTTAAAGCTTTTTTAAATTAATACATACCAAAAAAATTAAATTATTATTTCAGGAGGTTTTATTATGAAAACAAATGTTTATGTAATCTATGGTGGTAAATCTGTTGAACACGAAGTATCTATAAAAAGTGCCCTTTTTATAATAAATTTACTTGATAAAGATAAGTATAATGTATATCCTGTCTATATAACAAAAGATGGCAAATGGTGCAGTTTAGATATGATAACTAATCCTTTAGAAAATGAAAAAAAATTACAAAGCGATAATAAAAAATCCATATATGATTCAGTTGGTGATTATCTTTTAAACAATATAAAAAATGGAGAAAGAAATATAGTTTTTCCAGCTATTCATGGTACTAATGGTGAAGATGGAACAATACAAGGGTTTTTAGAACTATTAGATATTCCCTATGTAGGAAATGGAATTTTAGCTTCTGCTGTAGGTATAGACAAATGTGTTATGAGAGATTTATTTAAAGGTCAAGATATTCCTCAACCTAGTTATATTTCAATTTCAAACTATGAATTCCAAATTAAAGAATCTGAATTTATTAAAAAAATAAAAGAACAAATAGGATTTCCATGCTACATTAAACCTGCAAGATTAGGTTCAAGTGTAGGAATAACTAGATGTAAAGATATTAATAACTTAAAAAAGGCTATTAAAGAAGCTTTTATATATGATAATAAAATTATTGTAGAACAAGAAATAATAGCAAAAGAAATGCAAATATTAGTTTATGGAAATAATAAACCAAAAACATCCCATGTAGGTGAAATAAGTCAAGAAGACCCATTTTTAGATTATGATATTAAATACACAGACGGGAGACTTACTCATATAATACCTGCTAGAGCTGATGAAAATATTCAAAATAAAATAAAGAAACTAGGAGTAAATATATTCAAAACATTAAATGCTTCCGGTCTTTTAAGGGTAGACTTTTTCATAACAAAGGATAATATCATCTATTTAAATGAAGTAAATACTATGCCTGGTTTTACAAAGGTAAGTATGGTTCCTGATTTATGGAGAAATACTTATAATACATCCTGTTCAAAATTAGTAGATGAATTAATCTCTTTAGGATTTGAAAAATTTGAAATGAAACAATCAACTCAATTTTCAAGGAGGAAATTAGATGATTAAACGTACCCTTAAAGAAATACAGTCTATGGTTAATGGCTATGGTCTTAATAAAAAGGATAATATTAAAAGTATTAAAGGTGTATCTACAGATACAAGAACATTAAAAAAAGATCAACTCTTTATTCCTATTAAGGGTGAACAGTTTAATGGGCATGCTTTTATAAAAGCAGCTGCATCAAAAGGAGCTTGTGCTGCTTTATGGTGTGAATCTGAGCCTACTCCTGATACTGACATCCCTTTAATTTTTGTTAAAGACACAGTTACCGCTATTCAAACCCTTGCTAAAAAATACAGAGAAGAACTGTCGATGAAGGTTATAGGAATTACTGGAACTAATGGAAAAACCTCTACTAAAGATATTTTAGCAAGTATTTTAAAAACTAAATATAAAACTTATAAGACCCAAGGTAATCTTAATAACCATTTAGGTGTACCCTTAACCTTACTTTCCATTAATGAAGATACAGAAATGGCAGTTATTGAAATGGGTATGTCTTGTTTAGGTGAAATTGAACTTCTTTCAAAAATAGCTAAACCCGATGCTGCTATTATAACTAATGTAGGTAATGCTCATTTATTAGACTTAAAAACCATAGATAATATTATAAAAGCTAAACTAGAAATAGTTAAAGGTTTAAAACAAAATGGCCTTTTTGTTTGCAATGGAGATAATCCATCTTTAATAAAAGAAGTTAATAACTTAAAGTTAAATCAAAACTTTATAACCTTTGGTGAATGTAAATCAAATGACTACTCTGTTAAAGTTAAATCCTTTGATAAAAAAGGAATATCCTTTACTTTTAATAAAGAAAAGTCACCTGTATTTTTCTTACCATTACTAGGTAAACATCAAATAGTAAATGCAACTGCAGCTATTGTAATAGCTAAATACTTTAATATAGATTTTGATTTAGTAAAGAAAGGGTTACTAAATTTAACTTTAACTAAAATGCGAAGTGAGCTTATAAAGGGTGATGCCTTTGACATATTAAATGATTCTTATAACTCTAATCCAGAAAGCACAAAGGCTGCTTTAGATACTATTTATTCATTAAATAACTATAGTCAAAAAATTGTAGTTTTCGGGGATATGTTAGAACTAGGAGAAAAAGAAATAGATATGCACAAAGAAATTGGAAATAAGATAAATCTAAATAAATTAGATTATTTCTTTACAATAGGTCCACTTGCAAAACATGCTGGAATTGAAGCTAAGATAAAAGAAGGAAAATGTAAGGTTTTATCATTTATGAATAAGAAAGAACTTATTAAAACTATAAAAAGAGTTGTAAAAAAGGACTCAATCATTTTATTAAAAGCTTCAAGGGGTATGAAATTAGAAGAAGTTTCCGATGCATTACTAGATAATAAAAAAATATAAACATATAGAAATTTAGATACATAATAATCCGGAGAGTCATCTCCGGATTATTTACCTTAATTTTAATTTTTATTCATATTTAGCTCTTCATAGCTACATAATCCATTATCTAAAGCTTTCTTTTGCAAATATAAGTACAATTCAGCCTTAGTTGCATTTTCATATGGCATTACAAATAATACTCCAATACCTAAAGCTAAAGCCCCTAATAAATACCATCCTAAAAAAGATAAGTCTAAAATAAACATATCTAGCTTTTCACCATTAGTCATTTCATTACTTAATTCAACTGCTCTTTTATATCCTAAATAGGGATTATTACTTAATAGATATGGTACCATTCTATATGCATAGGATTTAACTATCCCAGGAATAATTAATAATAAAGTCCATAAAAAAACTAATACTCCCTTATAAAACATTCCTTTAATTATATTAATATATCTACCCTTTTTAAATGCATAACCTATATAATCTAAATTAATATCACCTTCTGCTGATCTTAAAAAGAAACATCTACCTCCAACTTCTAAAGGGTATCCTAAAAATATCCTAAGACATATTCCACCTACAATAATTATCGAAATTATTGGTATTAAAACAAATAAAAATTCAAAGAAAAAATCCCCATTATGTCCAAACATAAAATTAGGTATATCATCTTTAGCAAATCTAAAATTAAACGAACCTCCATATTTGTTTCCACCAACAAAAGCAATAATTAGACTTACTAAAAATGCCTTCCAATAATTTCTTTTTAATACTCCCTTCGCTCTAATTTTAAGTTCCTTTCTCGACCACATATATATCCCCCCAATAAATACTAAAACATCTATAGATATTTTATGTTTTATCTTTATAAATGTTGTTACATTTTTAATAGTTTTTTCATCGCTTTTTCTTCAAGTTTAGCTTAAGTTAATGCCATATCAGATATTTTTTAAAACCTCTTTGCTTATTATGTATCATATCATAATAGTTAAATTTTGGTATGATTTAAGTATTCAATATAAAAATCTGGAGATTCCTCCCCAGATTTTTATATTAAATTACTTTGTTTTATCATTTTTTATTATAGGTGAAGGTTGAGAATTATAGACTTTAGAATAAGATGGTACAGAATGGGTTAACCACACATTACCTCCAATTATAGAACCATGTCCTATAGTCGTATCTCCTCCTAATATAGTAGCTCCAGAATATATAACAACGTTATCTTCAATATTTGGATGTCTTTTTATTCCCTTAATAGGCTCACCCTTATCATTAAACGATAGACTTTTAGCACCGAGGGTTACTCCTTGATATATCTTAACGTTATTACCTATGTTACAGGTTTCTCCAATAACAACCCCTGTTCCATGATCTATAAAGCAATATTTCCCAATTTTAGCACCTGGATGAATATCAATACCTGTTAATTGATGGGCATATTCTGTCATCATTCTAGGAATTAATGGTACTTTCATTTCATATAACTCATGGGCTAATCTATAAATACTAATAGCTTCAATTGAAGGATAACTTAGAAGTATTTCTTCTGTACTAAGAGCTGCGGGGTCTCCATTATATGCTGCTTCAATATCAGTATTTAATATTTTTCTTATTTCAGGTAATTTATTTATTAATTCAATTGTTATATCACTTGCTTTATCTCTACATTCTGTACAATTATCTTGATTGCTATTTTCACATTTATCTCTGAAAGCTTTCTCTACTAAATCACTTAACTCCACTGAAGCATTACGTATATTATTTCCAATTAGTATATTTACCCTAGCTTCATCAATGGGGTGTTTTTCATATACCCCTGGTATAAGAGCTGAACGTAGATAATAAATAATTTTATATACTATCTCCTTACCTGCAAATCCTATAGTTTTCTCTTTAAAAAAATAATCTTTATTAATTTTTTCTAAATCCTTTGCTACCTCAGGCATTTCATCATTAAGCCATTCATTAAGTTTCATAATTTATCCTCCTAAAGTTTTTAAAAATTTCTTCATATGTTTTTATTCTTTTTAAATATATACCCAAAAAATCTTTATTATATATATTATACTATATCACTTTAATCTATTAAAATAAAATCTTATATATATTTAATATCTCTTTTCTTGTTAAGGATACGTAATTATTAACTAATAGTCTTTGTTGTTTTTCTATAACACTATCTGCAAATGTTTCTAATTCTTCCTCTATAACTCCATACTCTCTTAGCTTACTTTTATTAATCAATTTATTTAATATTTTTTCTAAATCTTTATAAATATTTTCTTCTTCTGTATTTAAGACTTTTGCGATGATTTTATTAATTTCTTTTATTGAACCCTCTGGATTTTTATCATTATATTTTTTAAATACTTCTGTAAAGAAAAGATAATTTGCTTCTCCATGTGGTATATGATATTTTCCACTTAAAGGATAAGAAAGTGCATGTACAGCACCGACACCAGCATTTCCAAAGGCTATACCAGCAAGATTACTAGCAATTAAAAATTCTTCAATAATTTCTAATCTATAGTTAGCTCCCCTATTTATAATATCTATATAACCTTCTAAAATTATTTCTATAGCTCTTTTACTAAAAAGCTTTGTATAAGAATTAGCTTTTGGCGATACATAGGATTCTATAGCATGAATTAATGCATCAATAGAACTATAAATAAAAAACTTATAGGGAAGTTCTTTTATAAGTTCAGGAATTAACACTGCATAATCTGCATATAGCTGATCTATTGCCAATCCCATTTTAGTTTCTTTTTCCTTAATTTCTGCTATTGATATATTAGTTACTTCACTACCTGTTCCACAAGTAGTAGGTACAATTATTAATTTTTTATCCTTTATTAATGGTATTTTCTTTTCAAAGAGATCTATTGCTTTATTTACATTTTTTATTGTAAATAATTTTGCAATATCAATAACTGAACCTCCACCTATAGCTATTATTCTATTAAACTCTTTATTAGGTATATCTAAAATCATTCTATCTATCATTTCATCATTAGGTTCACCACTACCATAATTATTTCTAACGATAATATGCCCCTTAAGATTTTCTCTTTTTATAAATTTATCATATGTAGAATTATGGGTAATAATTAAATCTTTATCACCTATTTTAAATTCCTTTAAAAAATCCTTAAATCTATTAAACTTATGAATTTCTGGGTGTATGTTAAACTGTTTCATATAATTCCTCCTTATAATTATTTTTTACAATTACAATTTTATTATAGCATAGGAATTAATAAGTTCATATTTAATACTAACTAAACATAAAGAATCTGGAGATTTTCTCCAGATTCTTATAACTTAATTTTTTATCATATTTAAAATGGCCCATAATTAATTAACTGAGCAATAATTACTAAAATACCTCCAGCTAAAACCCATAGTCCTAATAATGGTAAAAACCATTTAGCCCACTTTTTCCATGCAACTCCTGCAAGACCTAAACCAGCCATAAAATATCCAGAAGTAGGAGACCAAACATTAGTAAAACCATCTCCAAGTTGATATGCTAAAACTGCAGTCTGTCTTGAAACTCCAGCTAAATCAGATAAAGGAGCCATAATTGGCATTGTTAAAGCTGCTTGCCCACTTCCTGATGGAACAATAATATTTAGTAGACATTGAAATAAAAACATTCCTAAAGCTGATAGATATCCTGGCAGTCCTTGTATTACCATTGCCATAGAATTTAAAACAGTATCTATAATATATCCTTGAGTTAAAATAACTAAAATACCCCTAGCAAAACCTACTATTAAAGCAGCCATTGCTAAATTTTTTGCTCCTTTTACAAATGCTTCAGCAGTTCCATCTGTACCAAGCTTTCCTACAATACCTGAGACAATTCCCATTCCTAAGAATAAAGCAGATATTTCAGTTATAAACCATCCTTGTTCAATAACTCCCCATATAAGTAATCCAAAAGTAATTAAAACTACAAGCAATACAAATTTGTGGTGTCTTTCTAACTTTTGAAATTGTGTAAGATCAACCTCTTGTTCCTTTTTTAAATCTTCCTCGTAAACAGAACTTAGCTTTGGATTATTTTTAATTTTACTTGCATATCTATAAACAAATGCTATTGCAATTCCTGTAATACATACCCACACAATAAATCTATACTGCATACCTGAAAATAAAGGCAATTCTGATATTCCTTGGGCTATACCAATGGTAAAAGGATTCATAAATGCGCCAGCAAATCCTGCACCTGCTCCTAGTAAAACCATAGCCACACCTGTAATAGAATCAAAACCTAAGGCTATGGCTAAAGGTACCATAGCAGGAACAAAAGCTAATGTTTCCTCTGCCATACCAAACATAGAACCACCTAAAGAAAATATTAACATAACAACTGGTATAACTAATTTTTCCTTTCCCTTTAACTTCTTTGTAACAGCAGCTATACCAGCAAATACTGCCCCAGTTTCTTGGATAACACCAAAGGCTCCCCCTACAATGAATATAAAAAACACGATATAAGCTACTTCATTTAAACCCTTTGGAATTGATTTAAGGACATCAAAAACACCTGCAGTATTTCTTTCGACAACATGATAAGAATCTGGATCTACTACTACTCTATCCCCTTTTTCAACTCTGTTATACTCTCCTGGTGTAACAATATAAGTTGAGATTGCTGCAATAATTATAATCACAAATAATAAAACCAATACATGAGGTACTTTAATTCTTTTCATTTAAATATTCCCCCCTTCAAACAATTTATAACTAATAAATAGAACAAAACTTAATTGTAGCTAATGCATAAATTAAAGTAGAAGGATATAATTCTTTTATTTTTATACATTCATTATCAGAATGAGCAGTTTCTAGATCCCCCGGCGCAAAAATAATTGTAGGGATGTTTCCATAAGTACTTAGTAATCCTCCATCACTCCATGCTGGAAAATATGTTTTTTCTGGTTTTTTATTTATAATTGATTCTGTAGCTGTTGATATTATCTCTATTAATGGATGATTTTTATCAATCTCCATAGCTTCGTGTACATAACCTTCTTTCATTAAACTTTCATCCATTACCTTTAATGAACAATTAAAGGTATCATCCTCATTTTTAAGATCATCGATTATATTTTCATATTCCTCTATGACTTTCTTATACTTTTCTCCTGGTATCCACCTTCTATCAATCTTTAGTATGCAATCTCCTGCTACAGTACTCGGTTGAGTCCCCCCTTTAATTAGACCATAATTCATAGTGGAATTTCCTGCAACGGGATGTTTTCTTTCCTGTAATTTTGGTATTAACTCTTTTTCAACTCTTTGAATAAAGTTACTAGCTTTAAGTATGGCATTTATTCCTTCATCCTGTTTTCCTCCATGTACAGCTTTTCCTTTGAAATTTAAATTCAGCCACTCAAGACCTCTATGAGCTATACATATATTCATTTCAGTTGGTTCTCCAACTATTGCTCCATCAGCTTTTATACCATTTTCTAATAGGGCAATAGTTCCTTCGCTTTTTTCCTCTTCATCTATAACACCTGCAAAAATAACATCACCCTTTAATTTTATTCCAGATCTTTTAATAGCAATCATAGCCATAATCATACAAGCTAGTGGCCCTTTCATATCAACTACACCCCGGCCTAGTAACTTACCATTTTTAATACTTACTTTAAATGGATCCCCGGGCATAGTATAAGGTGGTACTGTATCCATATGACCAGTTAATAATAAGGTCTTTCCTTTACCTGTACCTTTAATTTTAGCAATAACATTTGAACGTCCATTTATTACAGGAATTACTTCTGAAGTTATATTCTCTTTATTAAAAAGTTCATTTATATATTTAGCTACTAGAGTTTCTTGTTCTTTAATTCCAGGATAACTAGGAATTTTTACTAAGTTTTTTATTAGATTAATTACCTCTTCTTCTGTTACTAAAGACTTTAATTTCTCTGTAATTTCTAATAAATCTTCTCTTTGTTTCATATTAATTGTAAACTCACCCCTTTTATATTTAACCTTACTTATACTTATTAAGACTTGTCTATAAATATTACTTTAAACTTCACAAAATAAAACTCTGGATATTATATCCAGAGTTTTTAGAGTCTCTACTTATTATTTATATTGTATCAAGTACTTATTAAATTACTATTTTTCCTTTAATAGGAGTATTTCTTTTCTTTCTTAATTGACGTAGCCCTAAACCAATTGCAATAAAAGAGATGATACTTAATATTCCATATATTGGTGATATAAACAAGTCTTTTCCCGGAGAAATTTCAATTAATCCATAAATAAATAACGGATTAACAAAGGCATCTTCAACCATGTGCATCAAAACAACTGGCCATACCGAGTTAGTCAAACGTCTTAACTCAACAAAGGATATTGACCAAGAAATCATTACTACCACAGACAATGGAATAAAGACTGATAAGCTTTGCATTGAAACACTTTGATATTCTAAAGTATCTAAGAAAAATAAATAATATGGAATGTGCCATATTCCCCATACTATACCTACTAAAATATAAGTTGCAAAATCATTTAAATTAAGCAATAAAACCTTTGGTGCTAGATAACCTCTCCAAGCAAACTCTTCTAGTATATTTTTAAAAAAATTAAAAATTAAAAGTCCACTAAAGAATTGTAAAAATAAGCCTAATTTAAAATTTGAAAAATTAATCCAACCTAAACTATTTCCAATAAATAAATCTATTATAGTCACTACAGGAAAAATAAATACAGCTATAATATACCAAATAATATTATTTTTAAAAAAAGGCTTGATCCCGATATCACTCCAGCCATCCCCTGCAAAGGTTCGTAAAAATAATGAAATTATAAATGGTATTATAAGCCAAAGTAACATACCAAGACTATCTTTAGATGGGTTCCCCATTAAAATATCTAATCCTCTCCCAATCCATCCACTAGCAGTTACAACAACAGTAAAAATAATTAAGTTACGTATTGTAATTTTTTTAATATTTTTCTCCACTACTTACCTCCTTATATATTTTTTTAAATACAATATTAAAATTACTATCAAAATAATAATCAAACGCTTTTCCAAATTTGAAATTCTAAAAACTTTCTCTTAATAAAAAATTATGCACATATTTAGTAGTTAGTCCATTTCATTATACTTTTAAGAAAATACCAAAATAACCTTTCAGATCTGAAGTATGTTTTATTAAGTCAATAATTTTCATCACATTTAATGCAATCATTCCTGTTTTATTACATAACTTCTAACTTTCTGTATATTTTTCATGCATTTATTACTTATTGTATCATGTAAGTTAAAATTTGGAAACTACTTTGTTCCTTTTATAGACTCTATTCCCTTTAACTTGGATATTTAATAAAAATCACTTTTAAATTTGATATTAAAATAAAGATGTCTAGTACTTTACACCATACACCTTTATCCCATCTATACCATAGTCTCTTTTTCAGTTTCATAAAAACTTAATTATGCAATTACCTAAACTAATTTGTAAATTTTTATTTATAAAATATAAAATTATAATTCCAGTGAAAGTAAATTTCCACTGGAATTAATTAATACTACTCCTTATTTTATTATTCTAAAATTATAACCATAATTTTTTTGCTGTAGAAAGGACTTCTGCACCTGTTTTAGTTACAAGAAGATTCTGTTCATAGGTAGCAGTTCCCATTCCTGGTTGATATAATCCTTTTTCAACAGCAAGATACATATTCTCCTCTAATACAACATCCTCTTCATGGATTAACCAAGGTCTTTCCCATGTCAATCCAATACTATGCCCCCAATGAGGAGGGAATGCTGCATAAATCTTGTTTTTGTCATTTTGTTCAGCTGACAAGGAAACTCCTCTGCTTAATAAATAATCATCTCCAGCTTTACATAACTCTTTAACAGTAATACCTGGCTTTACTAGACTTATTACATGTTCACAAGCCTCTACAACAATTTCAATAATTCTACGTTGTTCCTGTGAAGGCTTATTACCTACAATTGTAGTCCTTCCAAAATCACATATATAACCTTCATATGCAATAATTAAGTCAACTTTAAACATTTCTCCATTTTGTATTATTCTATCAGAATCATATCCAGGAAAATCAATACTATGAACTGCATCACTATGAGGACCAGAACTTGTTACTACAAAGTATAATACTGCTCCTTCAGCATATATTTTTTCCATAGCAGGACCTATAACTTGAGCTTCTGTTTTACCTGCAGCTACGTTACTCATAATCATTTCCATTGCTGCACTTCCTATCTCATTAGCTTTTCTTATAGATTCAATTTCTCTTTCCGACTTAACAACTCTCATATCTGAAAGAATATCATCACATGGAACCATTTGTAATTTTGGCATCTGTTCTTTCATCTTTCTACCGATTTTCCAAGTTAGTACATCTTCATACATTACACCAACTTCACCTTCACTCATTCCTAACTCTTTAGCAGTCTTGCTTACTAATCCAAAAAAATCTGTACTATATCTAACATCTTTAATACCCACTAAATCTTTTCTAAATTCCAAAGTAGTAACTAAAAGTACTGGGTCACCTTCTACTGGAATCATTAATACACAATGAGAACGTCCACTCCAAAGTGGTTCATGATCTGGCAGATAGCATCTTTGTTGATAGTGATTGGCAAAATAGTCTACTCCTGCATACCTATCCCATGTTCCACCTCCTCTTGACCATATCATAACACCCTTTAAACCGCGGTTTTTAACTTCTTCTTGACAACGTGTACGTCTATTTTTAAACTCTTCAAATGGAACATCCTTTGAAAACATTTATTTCCCTCCTAAACTAATTTCCTGACTTTTGGATTTTTATTATACAACCAATCGCTCCTCCTAAAGTAATGCCTACAACTGTTATCATACATAATACTGAACTTATCGGCATATTATTAATCCCCCTCTATTATTTTTGATGTTCTTCAGGTATTTCAGGATATCCTTCAGAAACTGTATCTATATAGTTATTTTTTACACTATTAGATATTCTTTTATTGAATATTAAGAATATTCCTATTACAGTAAGCACTTGGAATATAAATGTACCTGTACTATCTATTATGAATGGATTCCACCAATTTTCATGCCAACCTATCGATTCAACAATCCACCAAACAAACATAGAACCTATTAACACTGGTGTTACAAATAAAAGTGATACACTCCACCATTTACCAATATATATTTCATTATCTGGTGTGTTAATATATTTTGTTCTCATTTTTTCAGCACCAAATTTCCATACTGCAAAACAAGTAAATAATGTACCTATTAATAGAGCCATTCCCCAAACCCAATCCTGATTACTTAAAAAGTCCATCCTATATGCTGAGAAAGACCCTAGTATTAATGTTATTATGGAAATTATACCTGTTGCTTTTTTTCTAGACATACCAGCATCCATCAAAGGAACCACACCTGTACTGAAGAATATAATATTGGCTGTTAATGCTGCAAAGAATAAAGATAAGAAAAATAAGAAACCAAGTATTGAACCTCCTGGGATTTCTGCAAATAACTGAGCTAATGATATAAACGTTAAGCCATAATTCCCTGATTTGGCTATTTCTGTAGCCATTTCAACAGAAGGAGATAAAGCAAACAATCCTGGTAATACAACAAAACCTGCTAATACTGCTGCTGAATTATTTCCAAGTCCCTGCATAAACTCATTTAAAGCTACATCTGACTTTGCCTTAGAATAAACTCCCATAGTTATAACTAATCCAAAGCCAGGACCAACTGACCAAGCAGATTGCGATAAAGCTGCCATCCATGTATCTAAACTAAAGAAAGTTTCTGGTGATATTTTAAAGTAATATTTAACCCCTTCAACTGCTCCGGGTAATGTAAGAGTTCTAATCATAAGAATAATAAGCGTAATAAATAAAAGTGGTGTTAAATACTTTGCAATACGTTCTATACCTTTGTTAATTTTTTGAACAACTATTATAGCTGTTATACCAAGTACAACTACAAAGACAGCTACATTCATCCAACCATTAGAAACTTTAACAAAAAGATTTTTCAATCCTACAGTATCATATTTTTCAAAACCTTTTAACGCTAGAAATACATACTGTAAACACCATCCCATTACTACTGTATAATACCCAGTAATTGCAACTGTAGTTGCAGACATAAAAGCTCCCATCCATGAATACTTCTCACCAATAAAATCTTTAAATGCTCCTGCAGTACCATGTCTTGTAGATCTTCCAATAACCATTTCAGCGATAATAACTGGAATTGATACTGCAAATAATAAGATTGTCCAGGCTAAAACGAAAGATCCTCCACCTTTTAATGCTACCATTCTCGGAAATCTCCAAACATTCCCAGTTCCCACTGAGGCTCCAATCAATGTAAGAATTAACCCCCATCTAGAAGCAAACCCCTTTATACTATCACTCCCATTTATTTTTTCCATTTCCTTAGACCCTCCCTAATTTAAACCTTTTTTTCAATTAACATTTAACATATAGCTTAACATACTCAAATAAGACTTTTTCACATTTCACTCTTTTAAAGACTTGTTCTAATCTTATATATGAAAACATTCCATTTAAAGATAACTAACTAGATTTGTATAAAATTTACATGCTTCAATAATATCAGTTATTGGACAATGTTCATCTCTTGTATGAGCAACCTTAGGATCTGCTGGGCCTAAACCAATTGTTGGTATTCCCATTTTTCCAGCTGTCCCTACACCATTTGTACAAAAATCCCACTTAAACATCCTAGGTGCTTTATCATTTAGTTCCTCAAATGCATCAAGTGATTTCCTTACAAGTTTGCTTTCTTTACTGACTTCCCAGCTTGGTAAAAAGGAATGTAATATTAGTTCTTTGCCTGTCCAACTTTTTCCTACTTTATTATAAATATCCCACGTTGCATCTGTTCCTTCTAATAAAGTATTCATTTCCTTTTCTATAAACGCTTCATCTTCACCCTTAATCAATCTTCTATCAAGATATATACTACATTTATCTGGAATTGCATTAATTGATACAGCTTCACTTTCAATCTTAGTAACAGCTAAAGCTCCTTTTTCACCTTCCATAGACATGAATTTCTTACCTAGTTTTTCAACTCTATCTATAATCGTATTCATCTTATATATTGCATTTACTCCTTTTTCAGGTGCACTTCCATGTGCCGCAAGGCCTTGAACATCTACTCTAAATACAGCTCTTCCCTTATGTCCTAATGCTAAATTCAAAGAGCTTGGCTCACAGATAATAACATAATCTGGTTTAACATTGTATTCCTTGGTGAAATGTTCTATTGATTTTCCTTCGTAATCTTCTTCCATTACAGATGTTGAGATATAAATAGTTTTTCCTTTATCAAGTCCTAATTTCTTAATAGCATATCCTGCATAAACAGTAGCAGCCACTCCTGCTTTCATATCAGCAGCTCCTCTACCATATATTTTGCCATCTTTTATTTCTCCTCCAAATGGATCTACAGACCATGATTCTGCATCATTTACTTCCACAGTATCTATATGAGAATCATAAAGTATTTTAGTTTCTCCATTACCTATTACCCCTATTATATTACCTAACTTATCTACAATTACATCATCATATCCAAGTTCTATCATCTTATCTTTAACAAACATTGCTAATTCTTCTTCTTCACCTGTATAACTTTTTATCCTTATAATATCTTGAGTGAATTTAATCAAATCGTTTTCCATAGTAGACATCAAATTTTCTATTTTATGTTTCATTCTTTCACATCCCTTAAATTTAAATTACTCTCTATTCATTCGTTATGAATTTTAATTATAAGAGTACTACTTTACTCTTATAATTAAATAACAGCTACAACTTCAACTTCAACAAGAGCATCCTTAGGTAATCGTGCAACCTCTATAGCACTTCTAGATGGATAGTCCTCTGTGAAAAACTCTTTATATACCTCATTCATAGCCCCAAAATTATTCATATCACTTAAGAACACTGTTGTTTTTATAATATTCTGTAAACTTGACCCTGCTTCTTCTACAATAGCTTTTACATTCATAAGACTTTCTCTTGTCTGTTCTTCTATCGTCTTAGGCATCTCTCCACTCTTAACGTTGATAGGTAGTTGTCCTGAAGTGTATACCATGTTATTAATTATTATCCCTTGAGAATAAGGCCCTATTGCTGATGGTGCATTTTTAGTGTTAATTACTTTTTTCATAATTATCCCTCCATTAATTTAATATGTTCCGTCAAAAAAATTAACTTATTCTGATATATTTCCAGTGCTAAATCATTGAAATTTAAAGATTTAGCAGGATTTTTAAGTTCTCCCCCCTAAGATAAATGGTAGAATCACCAATAAATAATAC
>VEND01000068.1 GCA_009711765.1 Bacillota bacterium
ATTAAGGTTCTGTCAAAGGACCTAAAAAGTATACTACCTGGATTTTGACAGGTTCTTATAATACTTATATAATTTTAAATCTTCCCAAAGCTCCCTGGGGATTCTATGCCCTTTTTTACGCTTAAACCTAAATAAAATTTGACTTTAGAGTACCAATTTTGCTAATCTTAAAATAAATATAATTATAAAAATTATTTTTTGGTGTTCATTTACCATTTATTGGATGCTTTCATTCTTTATTTAACGGAATCATTTATTTAGAATAATCCTGATATTGTACCATTTTCATCTACATCTATTTTTTCTGCAGCAGGTTTTTTTGGAAGTCCTGGCATCTTCATTATTTCTCCTGTAAGTGCTACTATAAATCCAGCTCCTGCTGATACTTTAGCTTGACTTACTGTAATATTAAATCCTTGAGGTCTACCTAATTTTGTTTGGTCATCACTTAATGAATATTGTGTTTTAGCCATACATACTGGCATATTAGAAAAACCTAACTTTTCAAGTTGTTCAATTTCTTTTAATGCTTTACCTGTAAAGTTAACATCATCTGCACCATATATCTTTTGTGCTATATTTCTTATCTTTTCTTTTATTGGTAAGTCATCTTCATAGACGAAATTAAGGTTAGCTTCTTCATTTTCAGTTAACTTAAGTACTTCTTCTGCTAACTCTTTTCCACCTTCTCCGCCTTTTTCCCAAACTTCAGATAATGCAACGTTAACTCCTAATTCTTCACATTTTTCTCTAATCATTTGTAATTCTTTATCAGTGTCAAATGGGAATTTATTTATTGCAACTACTGCTGGTAAATTGAATACCTTAGTAATATTTTCTATATGTTTAATTAAATTTGGAAGTCCCTTTTCTAAGGCTTCTAAATTTTCTTCATTTAATTTATCCTTTTTAACTCCACCATTATATTTAAGTGCTCTTACTGTAGCAACTATTATAACTGCATCTGGATTTAAATCAGCCATTCTACATTTAATATCTAAGAACTTCTCAGCCCCTAAATCAGCACCGAAACCAGCTTCAGTTACTACATAATCTGCAAAGTGCATTGCCATTTTAGTAGCGATTACTGAGTTACAACCATGGGCAATATTAGCAAAAGGTCCTCCATGTACAAAAGCAGGTGTTCCTTCTAAAGTTTGTACTAAATTTGGTTTTAAAGCATCTTTAAGTAATGCTGCCATAGCTCCATGGGCATTTAAGTCCTTACAAGTTACAGGCTTATCCTCTTTTGTAAATCCTATAACTATCTTACCTAGTCTTTCTTTAAGATCTTTAATATCATCTGCTAAACAAAATGCTGCCATTACCTCTGATGCTACTGTAATATCAAAACCATCTTCTCTAGGTACTCCGTTACCTTTTCCTCCTAAACCATCGGTAACATTTCTAAGCTGTCTATCATTCATATCTACAGCTCTTCTCCAGTTTACTTTTCTAACATCAATACCTAAATCATTACCATGATGCATATGATTATCAATCATTGCAGCAAGTAGGTTATTTGCTGCTCCTATTGCGTGTATATCTCCTGTAAAATGAAGATTAATATCTTCCATTGGTACAACTTGAGCATATCCTCCTCCAGCTGCACCTCCTTTAATACCAAATACTGGTCCTAAAGATGGCTCCCTTAATGCCACTAAAGTATTTTTGTTTAATCTTGTTAATGCATCTGCAACACCTATAGTAGTTGTTGTTTTTCCTTCTCCAGCTGGTGTAGGATTAATTGCTGTAGTTAATATAAGCTTAGATTTTTTACCATTACCTTTTTTTAGTAAATTGTAATCAACCTTAGCTTTATACTTACCATAAAGGTCAAGATCCTCCTCTGTTAAATCAAGTTTTTCTGCAATTTCTCTAATGTCTTTAACTTCTGCTTCTTGAGCAATTTCAATATCAGATTTAAAACCCATATAAATCCCCTTTCTATATTTTAGTTTTTATTATATTAATCTCCTCAATAGCATCCTTACTATTGTATGGAGAATTTCCAGCCCTATCTGAATCCATAATACTTTCACTAAAATGTATAAACCCTAAACAATTTTCCTTTCCAACTTTATCTTTTATGTAGTCTTCATCTTTTTTGCTTCTAATTTTATTTCCTACTACATATACGTTATCTATATTTATATCTTTACCTAGCTTTTTAACCTTTTCAAAGGTTTGTAAACTTCTAGCTCCTGGTTCTACAACTACAATAAATGCATCTACTCCTTCAGCAGTTCCTCTTCCTAAATGCTCTATCCCAGCTTCCATATCCATAATAACTACATCATTATTATTTAAAATAAGATGGGAAGTCAATCTTTTTAAAATGACATGCTCAGGACAAACACATCCACTACCTCCAGTATCTACAGTTCCCATTGTAAGAAGCTTAACATTATTATACTCAGTACAATATCTTTCTGGTATATCATCCACTTTAGGATTCATTTTAAACATCTTTCCAAATGACCCTGGAGTTGACCCTGTACGTTTTGCAACTAAATCCTTCATTTCAGATATTGGTACAATTTTTTCCATAACTTCTTTAGGAAACCCTAAAGCTAATGCAAGATTGGCATCAGGGTCAGCATCAACTGCTAACACCCTGAAACCTTCATCTGCATATAATCTACTTAATATAGCGGAGAAAGTTGTTTTTCCAACTCCTCCTTTTCCTGTAATAGCGATTTTCATATAATCACCTTACCTTTATATACCTAATTCATTTCTTTTTTCTTCTATTTTATCTATCATTTGTTTCGCAGCTTTAATAGGATCTTCTTCTATAAAGAATTTAGCTCCTACCATATCTTCCATTTTATTAGTTAATATATCAACAACTTCTGGTCCTCCTGTTACTGGCGGTGTTACTCCTAACCAAGTGTTTATACCAGAAGATACAACATAAGTACCAATAGCTATTGCCTTTTCTGACATCCACTCTGGAGCTGAACCTGTAACTGGTAACTTATCCATATCAACTCCTGTATATTCTGAAACTTCTTTTACAAGGGTTAATATACGGCTTATATCAACACAAGATCCCATATGAATTACTGGTGGTATATCTACTAACTCACAAACCGTTTTAAGTCCAAGTCCTGCAAGTTCTTTAGCATCCTTACTCATAAGACCTGCTTTAGCAGCTGCTTGTGCAGCACATCCTGTAGTAACAACGATTACATCATTAGCTATAAGTTCTTTCATTAATTCTACATGTCCATAATCATGCTTAACTTTTGAATTGTTACATCCTACAACTCCTACTGCACCTCTTAAAACACCTGATAATATACAATCACCTAATGGCTTAAACTTACTATTACTTTCTATATATGAATTTGATACTCTAGTTAATTGATCTCCTATTGATTCTAAAGAATACCCAACTGTTGCGTGGGATTTACCCTTAGGTATAAAAATCTTTTCATTTTCTCTATTTTTAAAGTTTTCTATAGCCTCTCTTACTATAGTCTTAGCTGACTCATATGCCTTTTCTTCATCAAACTCCATATGATCTGCACCTGTTATTCTAGCTTTAGGTGAAGTTGTTATAAACTTAGTATGATAACAATCAGATAATGAAGCTAATGATGGCATAATACACTGAACATCAACAATGACTGCTTCAACTGCTCCTGTTAATACTGCTAGTTCTTGCTGATGGAAGTTACCAGCTATCTTAATTCCATGACGCATTGTTACTTCATTTGCTGTACAACACATTCCAGCTAAGTTTATTCCATCTGCCCCTACTTCTTCAGCTAGCTTTTTTAATTCAGGATCTTCACTAGCTAAAACTATCATTTCAGATAAAGTAGGTTCATGTCCATGTAAAACAATATTTACTTTACCTTCTTCTAATACTCCTAAGTTAGCTTCTGTTTCCCTTGGTATAGGAGTTCCGAATAAAATATCACTTAATTCGGTACCTATCATAGATCCTCCCCAACCATCAGAAAGAGAAGTTCTCATTGACATATTTATTAAACTTTCAGCATCTGCTGTACATCCCATATGTGTTGAATGCATTATTGTTGCTATTTCTCTATCTATAGCTCTAGGTTTTATATCATTTTCTTCCCATGTTTTATTTCTCTCTTCAGGTGCTCTATCTAGAAACTTTAGCTTACCAAATGGTTTTCCAAACTCATTTAATGAAATTTCAGCTACTTCATGGGCTATATCGTAAATATCTCTATCCTCTGTTTCTACATCCCATTCTTTAGCAATTCTTAATAACTTTTCTTCATCCCTTACTTTGTAATTTCCATCTTTACTTGCCATATAAAGTGTATGGGCAATATCTCTACCATGATCAGAGTGTGCCGCTGCTCCTCCGGCTACCATTCTTGCGAAATTTCTTGCTACTATAACATCAGCAGTAGCTCCACAAATTCCCTTTTGTGCCCCTCTTCCTGCAACTGGACTTATTCTACAAGGTCCCATTGCACATATCTTACAGCATACTCCCTTTTCTCCAAAACCACAAGGCTTTTTCATTAATTTTTGTCTATCCCAGGTTGTCTCTACTTCTTCATCTTTAGCTTTCTTAAAAAGCTCTTGTGTGTCAATGTCAATAGCAATATCTTTTTCATTCATTTTTGTCCCTCCCAAGGTTTATTTAAATTTTAACGTTATTTTTTTAACAATGTATCTTCATAAAAATAACACCATCTATAGGTGATATTATATTCAAGCAATAATTCTATACTCTCTACCACCTATATAGTACCATAATTTTTTTCATTATTCAACATATTTTGCTATAATTATCATTAGCTAGTATAGTATTTATATGCTTAATTTATTACACATTTTATATTAATCATTATTATATTTATTCTAATTATATTCGTATGATTTTAAAAAGTTTAATTTTTATTAGTCTGTAAAATAGTTTGTTATTTTTTATACATTATATTTACATTATACACCTATTAACTAATATATGCAATAAAACCCTCAATAAAATTTAACTTTTTTTTCGTTAAATTTTATTGAGGGTTTATCTCTACATATTCTTTTTAGCTTCCATTAGCATTTCATTTGCCTTATCTATATATTCACTTGCTTTTTTTATATACTCACTTACTTCTTCTTTTCCTAATTCACTAGATCTTTCTACCCATTCATCAAACTTTTCTTGATGAGATTTATTATGATTTACCCAATGTACTAATAAAACCTTTAAGGTTTCTAAATCCTTTTTATTAGAGTCCATATAAATCCTCCTATAAATTAAATTCTTTCTTTATTAAATCCACAGCATCTTTTATTAGTAATACCATAGGTTTTTGTTCAAGACCAACTAGCTTGAAATTTTCTGGCATTATTGGAATAAGTATTTTTAATGCTTCTGAATCTGTTATTGCTGTAGCAATATCCTTTGTTATTTCTCCCATCATTGAATTTGGTATAGCAACTGAAGCTGGAGCTATAATAACATTAGCTTTTTTAGCTGATACAATTATAGCATTTTCTCCTGTTGCCCCTTTATTAGCTTTGCTTTTTAACATATTTGATGTAGCTTGTGAGTTTGTTCCTAAAGCATATATCTCAAAGTATGAAGGCAGTTCATCTCTAAGTCTTTCAATTATTTGAGAGCCTATTCCTCCCCCCATTCCATCAATGACTGATATTATCATAATTATCCTCCAACTTATTATTGTTTGCCTTTAATTAATATTTTATGTTCTATTAGCTTTATTTCTTCTACTTCACCGTCTACAATCTTTTGGTCTCCTAATAATCCTGTTAAATATACTTTTCCATTCTCAGGTTTCATATGAACAACATTATCCATTATCTTTTTTTCCCCTTGTTTAGTTAAAAGATAAGCATTAGATTCGCACATTTTTTTCCCTCCTAGTTTTTATTTACAAAAAAGATTCCCAAAAACCCATTCATCGGGCCTTTAGAAACCTTCATGATTTCAAATTTATATTTATATTTGTTAAAATTATATCATCATATTTTTTAACTGTCAATAAAACTTATTTTAATATACTTTGTTTACAAAATATTACTTTAATTATATCATAACTAGTATAGTAATTTTATTAATTATTGAAAGGAGTTAAAAATTTGTATTTAGAAGATATTTTCATAACTTATATGCAATCATGTATAGCAGATGACAATAAGATAAGGTTTAAAGCTGACTTTACAAATGACATAGCAAAAATTTTCCCTTATCTAAATGGAAAACTTAAAGATGCTATATACAATAAAAAAATACCAGCTATCACTATAAGAAAGGAATTTAGAATAATCACCCTTTATAACAGCCACATGGCCGTTCAAAAGGCGTTAGATGAGACTGATGCCCATGAAATTATAGATTACATAAAAGACTTAATAAATAAAACATATAATGAAAAAGAAGAAATTGAGCCCCTTTATGAGATGCGCTCAAAACCTACTGCTATAGAAATCTATAATTACCTTCCTAAAATTAATTGTAAAAAATGTGGAGAAGCTACATGTCTAGCCTTTGCAACTAAATTACTTATAGGTCAACAAGATATTAAGAAATGTGAACCTTTATATAGTGATAAATACAAAGATAATTTAAATGTTATTGAAAAACATTTAGAAATGATGGGATTTAAATAAAGCGGTGTAATCACCGCTTTATATCTTTTTATATGGTATTGTAATTATATCTTTTTGTATAACTTGGTCCCAGAATCTCAGGTGGGAATAATTACCGAATAATTTTAACTCCCCATCTTTTAATTTTCCTTTAACTGTCTCTAATTTAATTATAGCTAGTTCATCTTTTATTGACGGTATAACTTTAAAAACATTCATTAAATCTGTAAATTCTTTAGTTTCCTCTGTAATCTTTAATTCTTCTTTTATTTCTTTATTACAAATAGAACACTTTGCTTTATAACCTAACTTAACTACTTTGTCAGTATTTTCTCTTACTTCCATTTCCTTAATAGGTACTTGATTTGTACATGAACATCTAGCAAATAACATCATTGGATATCCAAATTCTAATTTTTCCATGCTATACCCCCTAGTTTTTAATGAAATACTATGTTATAAATATAACATTTTTTCAGACAATTTGCAATAATATGTCTTTAAGGAATATATTTTCATTAGTTTCTAAATATTACTGACTCTTTATTAAACATCCTTACAGTGATAAATATTGATATACTAACATAAAGTATTGTCCAAAGTAGTACAATTAATATATGTAATGGATTTATTATTGAAACTAAAACTTCTTTTATAATTGATATTATATTTATTATTGGGATATTAAAATAAATTTCTGGTATAGCTCTACCATCTAAATACATAGTTAAATAAGCAGGAATAAGTAATATTATTGTTAGAGGAGTTAGATAAGTTTGAGCTTCTTTAAAATTTCTAGCATAAAAACTAATAGCAAGTTCTATCCCACTAAAGGTTAAAGATAATCCTACACAAAATATAGCTATAACTCCTATACTAGATGGGGGTAAACTAACTCCACTACCTAAAAAATCAGGATTCAGTTTAGATGCTATTAAAAATCCTAATAAAGATGCTAAAGTTCCCATAATCCCCGCAATTACTATAGTAAAATATTTACCTAATAAAATAGAAACCCTACTAGCTTTTGTAGTTAATAATGCCTCTAAAGTCTTTCTTTCTTTTTCTCCCGCTCCAAGATCAGTAGCTGCTGGTATTCCACCAATAGCTGACCATATAGTTAAAAGCATAGGTAACAAAATAGAAAACATCATTAAAGCAAATCCATTATCCTTAATAGTAACTGATTTAGTATCAATATTAACTACATTTAATATATTAGGTTTTATATTTAAAGCTTTTAATCTTTCCTCTAATATCTTATTAGAATATTTATTAATTATTCTTTCTAGTCTTGGTTTAGCCATAGCAGACTTTTGACTTGACTCATCATAGATAATATCAAGATTTACTGTTTTGTTTTCATTTATTGTTTTCTTAAAATTTGCATCAATTTTTATAATTGCCTTTATTTTCAAATCCTTTAATGCCTTTTCTGGATTAGTGTAAGATTTTACCTTTATATCTTCGTGTTTTTTTAGATATTTAAATATGCTAGTGTTTTCATTTCCAATAATGACTACTTCTATTGGTCTTTTCTCTTCTTCTAACATATCAGAAGCTCCACTTCCTAAAGCTAATACTAGTATAGGAAAAATCATAATAGGAATTATAATACTAGAAAAAATTGTTTTTTTATCTCTAAATGTATCCTTCAATTCCTTTCTAAGTACTATCAACATATATCTAATGTTCATTTTTATCACCTATTATTTCTATGAAAATCTCTTCTAAATCCAAATCATTGTATTTATTTCTTAAATCAAAAAGACTGGTTACTTCAGCCATCTTACCCTTATGGATTATTCCCACTGTATCGCAAAGTTTATCTACTTCCTTCATAGAGTGACTAGAGAAGACAATAGTTTTTCCACTTTTTCTTAATTTATCTATAAACTTATGTACCATTCTTACAGATGTTACATCTAAACCTGAAGTTGGTTCATCAAAAAACATTATTTTAGGATCATGCACAATACTCCTTGCTATTGCTACCTTTTGCTTCATCCCCTTTGAAAACTTACCTACTTTTCTATTTATATATTCATTCATGTCTAAATCTTTTATTAAATTATTAATACTATATTTAATTTCTCTTTTATCCATTCCATTTAAAAGACCAAAATACTCTATATTTTCATAAGCTGTAAGTCTATCATATAAGCCTGTTGTTCCACCAAATAAAATACCAATTTTACTTCTAACTTTTTCAGGCTCATCTAAAAGATTTTCTCCATCTATTAAAACTTTACCACTTGTTGGTTTTAACATAGTAGCTAACATTCTCAAAGTTGTAGTTTTTCCTGCTCCATTTTCACCTAATAAACCAAATACTTCTCCCCTGTTAACTTTAAAGGATATATTATCTACTGCTTTTACCTCTTTAAAATTTTTAGTTAAATTAAATAACTCTATCAACATATCACCACTTTTCTATTTTTTTACTAAAATACAAACAGCCTGTGAAGATATTCCCTTTTCTTCCCCTTCAAAACTTAATTTTTCAGTTGTAGTTGCCTTAATATTAATTTTATCCTTTGTAACCTTTAAAATAGAAGCTATATTTTCTCTCATCCCATCTATATAAGGAGCTAATTTCGGTTTTTGTGCTACTATAACACAATCCATATTCCCTATAGTATAATCATTTTCAATCATCATTTCGTAAACTTTTTTTAGTAATTTCATGCTTGATATGTCTTTAAATTTATTATCTGTATCTGGAAAGTGTTTACCTATATCTCCTAGTCCCATAGCCCCTATAATACTATCCATTATTGCATGTATTAATACATCTGCATCTGAATGACCTAATAATCCCTTATCATGTTTTATAGTAACTCCACCTAAAATTAACTTTCTTTTTTCAATAAGTTTATGTACATCATACCCTATGCCAATTCTCAAAGTAAAACCTCCTTATTTTTTTAGTATAGCCTTAGCAAATTCCATATCCTCTGGTGTAGTTAATTTAATATTATTATAATCTCCTAGAATTATTTTAACTTCATATCCTAGCCTTTCTAAAAGCATGCTATCATCAGTTATATTTTCTTTATTTATATCACTATTATATGCATTTAAAATCAAATCATATTCAAAACATTGAGGAGTTTGTACTGCCCATAGTCTACTACGATCTGGAGTATTTATAATTGATTTATCTTCATTAACTTCTTTTATTGTATCCTTTACTGGAACACCTAAAATACAAGCCTTATATTCATTTACATTAACTATACATTTTTCAATAGTTTTTCCTGTTATAAACGGTCTAGCTCCATCATGTATTAGAAGGATATCTGTATTTTCATCTACACTTTTTAATCCATTATATACAGAATGAAATCTTTCTTTGCCTCCTTTTATTACTTTTGAAACCTTGTTAAAATCATATTTTTTTACTATATTTTCTTTACAGTATTCAATTTCATTTTCCCTTGTAACAACTATTATTTCATCAATAAGTTTACATTTATTAAACTTATTTATTGTATGGGCTAATACCGGTTTTCCTTGTAAAAGTAAATATTGTTTATTCTTTTTACTTTTCATTCTTTTACCCATACCTGCTGCTGGTATTACTACTGAAACTCTTTTATCTTTATACATTTAATCCCACCTTAATCTAATAGTTAATTATACTTATTATTATACATAAAAAAAACCGACTAGAATAGCCGGTTTTTTAATCTAAACTGCTTTATCAATCATATATTTGGGCTTAGCAAATATCATTCTTCCTGCAGCTGTTTGTAAAACGCTAGTAACCATAACTCCTAATGTTTCTCCTATATGTTTTCTTCCACCATCTACAACTATCATAGTTCCATCGTCTAAATAAGCTACACCTTGACCATGTTCCTTACCATCTTTAATTACTTGGACAACCATTTCTTCTCCTGGTAGAACTACTGGTTTTACTGCATTTGCTAATTCATTAATATTTAAAACATCTACTCCATGAAACTCTGCAACTTTATTTAAGTTAAAGTCATTAGTTACAACCTTACCCTTTAAAACTTGACCTAGTTTTAATAACTTACTATCTACTTCTTCAATCTCTGGAAAATCTTTTTCATAAATTATTACTTCAATATCGATTTCTTTTTGAATTTTATTTAGAATATCTAAACCTCTTCTTCCTCTATTTCTCTTTAAACCATCTGAAGAATCGGCAATGTGTCTTAATTCCTCTAATACAAACTCTGGAATCACTAATGGACCTTCTATAAAACCTGTCTTACATATATCTGCTATTCTTCCGTCAATAATAACACTAGTATCTAAAACCTTAGGTTTAGATTTCGAAATTGATGGATCAACTGCTTTTTCTTTATCTGTATTTTTCTTAAATACATTAAATAAACTAAAGAAATCTTCTCTCTTCTTTGTAGGAACTATAGTTCCTAAATATCCAAACAATAAGTATGACAATATTGCTAATACTTCACCTACATAAGGAATACTAATTAGTGGAAGACTAATTAAATATGCAATCACAAGTCCAAAAATTAAACCTACAGTACCTAAAACAATATCTGAAGCAGGTACATTTTGTAATTGGTCTTCTACTTTAGTCATTATTTTCCTTCCAACTTTGATTATCTTAGGAGCAATAATAAATAGTATAATTCCGCCAATCAAACTAACTACTGCATAAAAATATAATGGTATATTATCTGTAAATAAAGATTTAAATACACCTGTATCCTTAGTAAATGTTACAAATCCATACCCTAATAATAAACCTAAAACGGTTAATATCCCTCTAGAAATTTTATTAACCATAAATTCACCTCCTATTATAGAGTCTTTCCAAAATAATTAATTATATAACTTACTTACCTATTTTTTTAGTATTTATTCATATTTTTATAAAAAAAATCAAACCATGGTTTTTAAAGTTTAAATTAAAAACCATAGGTTGATAAAAACAAGCGCCTCACAGCGACGCTACTGTATTATATCTTCAATTAATTTATCAGCTTCTTCTTCGTCTATTTCCTTAGCTAAAACCATTTCACTTACTAACATCTGTTTTGCATTATTAAGCATTTTTCTTTCTCCTGTTGATAAACCTTTTTCTCTGTCTCTCATAATAAGGTTTCTTACTACACTAGCTATTTCGAAAATGTCTCCACTCTTAATTTTGTCCATATTAGCTCTATATCTTCTATTCCAATTTTGAGGCATCTTAGTCTTATCATCACCCAAAACAGCCAATACTTGTTCTACTTCCTCATCATTAATAATCTCTCTGATACCTATATCTTCAATATTATCTATAGGAACCATAACTTGCATCTCGCCCATAGGCATTTTCATTACATAATACTTTCTCTTTTTACCTAATATTTCTTTCTCTTCAATCCCTTCTATTATCCCGGCTCCGTGCATTGGATAAACTATTTTATCTCCTATATTAAACATAGCAAAACCCTCCCAATATACACAAACTTATAAACTTAGTATACTACAGATATACTAAATTGTCAAATTATATAATTTTACCACAGCGCCCATTAAGTTGTCAACTACTTTTAAGAGTTTTTTCACACCTTTATATATGTCTATCTAATAATGATTGTTCTTGAAATCTTCTTAAGCCTTCTTTTATCGTTCTAGCTCTTATTTCACCAATACCCTCTACTGCATCTAATTGGGTTATAGTAGCCTTTAATATATCTTGAAACGATTTAAAATTAGCTATAACATTCTCAAGTACACTATGGGGTAGCCTTGGTATCTTACTTAAAATTCTATATCCCTTTGGTGATACAGTATAATCAAGTGAATTTATTCCATCTTTATAACCTAGAATTTTAGCTATATTAGATAGTTCTAAAAGGTCTTCAGAAGATAAATCCCTTATGTCCTGTAATATATTTTCTAAGTCTTCATCTTCTTCCATAACACAATAATCTTTAATTATATTTATACCATCTTCTTCTACATTACTTGTTAATTCTTCTGTCTGCATACTTATTAATCTACCTTCATTTCCTAATTCTAAAATATATTTTTCAATCTCAAAAACAATTCGCATTACCATTTCTGTCCGCTGTAATACTTTAGTCACATCAAAAACAGTTACTAAATCTTCCATTTCTAAAGCACTTAAGTTATCCATAGCCTGATTTAATACTATCTTATATTTATCTAAAGTTTGTATTGCTTGATTTGCCTTTGTAAGTATTTCACTTACATCCTTTAATACATATTTAGAATATCCTTTATAAAGAGTTATTATATTTCTTCTTTGAGATATTGATACAACTAACTCTCCTGTTTGTTTAGCTACTCTATCTGCTGTTCTATGTCTTATCCCTGTTTCCTTAGAAGCTATGAAAGAGTCAGGTACTAATTGTGTATTTGCATAAAGAATCTTTTTAGCATCATAATTTAATATAATAGCCCCATCCATCTTAGCTAATTCATAAAGATAAGCTGGTGAAAAATCACTATTTATATTAAAACCACCATCCACTATATCTAAAATCTCTTTACTATCTCCAACTACAATTAAAGCCCCTGTTTTAGCTCTTACTATATTTTCTAATCCCTCTCTTAAAGGTGTCCCTGGAGAAAGCATTTTTACTGATTCATAAATATCTTCAATATTTGTATTTTCATATGTCATACCTTCTATCCTCCTAAAACACAATCTATAGCTTTTTGTATATTACTTACTCCTTTAACATCAAGATCTAAATTCTTAGTATCAATACCCTTTAAATTTGATTTTGGTATTACTGCAGTTTTAAACCCTAATTTAGCTGCTTCTTGTAATCTTTTTTCTATCATACTAATAGTTCTTAATTCTCCAGTTAATCCTACCTCTCCCATTACCACTGTCTCAGCATCAAGTTCTTTGTCTCTAAAACTTGATGTTATAGCGCAAATAATTCCTAAATCTACAGCTGGTTCTTTTATTTGAAGTCCTCCTGTAATATTTATATAAGCATCCATATTTTGTGTTTGTAGTCCTAATTTTTTTTCTAATACTGCCATCATTAATACTACTCTATTATAATCTATACCTGTTGTAACTCTTCTAGGCATACCAAAGGCTGTAGGACTTACTAAGGCTTGGATTTCTATTAACATAGGTCTAGTTCCTTCTATACCAGGTACTACAACTGTACCCGAAGCATTCAAAGGTCTTCCTGATAAAAGCATCTCTGAGGCATTTTCAACCTCCACAAGCCCTATATCTCTCATCTCAAATATTCCAATTTCATTAGTTGAACCAAATCTATTTTTAACTGCTCTTAAAATTCTATATGTATGATGTCTTTCACCTTCAAAATATAAAACTGTATCCACCATATGTTCTAAAACTCTAGGTCCTGCTATTGAACCTTGTTTAGTTACATGTCCAACTATAAAGGTAGCCATCTCTCTATGTTTAGCAGTCTTCATTAATTTTGAAGTGATTTCTCTAACTTGACTAACACTTCCAGGTGCTGAAGTAAGTTCTGGATTGTGAACTGTTTGAATAGAATCTATTACTAATATATCCGGAGATAACTCTTCAATAGAATTTTCTATTATATCTATATTTGTTTCTGCAAGTATGTATACATTTTCGCTATTTATTTTAAGTCTATCTGAACGTATTTTAATTTGTTTAGCCGATTCCTCACCGGATACATATAAAACTTTTAACCCTGTAGTTGCTATATTATTTGCAACTTGAATAAGTAATGTGGACTTTCCTATACCAGGATCTCCTCCTACTAAAATTAAAGACCCCTTAACTAAACCTCCACCTAAAACTCTATTTAATTCATTTACAGCCGTTGAAACCCTTTCTTCTTCCTCTATTTTTACATCCACAAGTTTCTTTGATTTATCTATTGAATAATTTCTTTTTATCTTAAGTTTTTCTTTGTTTTTTTCATATACTTCTTCTACTAAAGTATTCCACTCATTACATCCAGGACATTTTCCCATCCATTTTGGAGTTACATATCCACACTCTTGGCATACATATTTACTCTTAAGCTTTGCCACTCAATAACCTCCTAAAATATTCCTATTATAATTATTTACATGTTTCTTTAATAATATAAGTTCATTTTCATTTATTCTTTAAATTATATCAAAATATAATATATTTTTCTAAGTTTTTCTATAATAAATCTGTACTATTTTTTATTCAATTAATATTTTTTAAACTTAAATCCTAATAAATCTATTTCATCACTTTTGTTTAAGCGTTTATCATAATTTTTTCTTAATTGAATTAAATTTAAATGATCAAACCCTAGTTCTTTATAAAACTTTATAGCTTTTGTATTTCTTGGTATAACATCTAAAAACATAGCTGTAATATTTTTTTCTTTCATTAAATTATCTAGTTCCTTAATTGCTTTTTTTCCTATACCTTTTTTTCTATACTCCTCAACTATAAAAATATCTTCAAGCCAAGCTGCATTTTGACCACCAAATTTAACATAAAAAAATCCTACTATTCTTTTCCCATAAAATATATTATAAACTTCTCCTTCGTATATCCATTCTTTTAATGTTTTTTCCGATTCATTATCATTTATCCAAAATTCCTTTGGTGCATTAGTTAATTTTCTATGAAAATTCATTAGTTCAGTTATCATAGCTATTGTACTTTGAAAGTACTCATCGCTTATCTTTTTTATAATAACCATAAAATTCCTCCTCTCTTAAAATATTATATACTAGCTAATATAAAAGTAAAAGGTAGTAGAGATTATTCTCTACTACCTTTTACTCTTTTTTATTCTTTATCAAAAGTTAATTTATCTTCTTTGAGATTGACAACTACGTTTTGATTTTTTTCTATTGATCCCTTTAATATTTCCTCTGATAATGGATCTTCTATAAGTTTTCTTATGGACCTTTCTAAAGGTCTTGCTCCATATACTGGATCGTATCCTTTATCTGCTATATATTCTTTTGCATCATTATTTACTTTGATATTAATATTTAGTTTTTTAAGTTTATCTTCTAAATCCTTTACCATTAATTCTACTATATCTTTAATATTATCTTCACTTAAAGAATGGAATACTATAACTTCATCTATTCTGTTTATAAATTCAGGTCTAAAGGATTTTTTTAACTCATCCATAATATTATCTTTCATTTCTTCATATTCTCTTTTTTCTTCATCTTCTACAGCTGCAAAACCTAAGGTCTTTTGTTTTTTAATTCTACTTGCTCCAACATTAGATGTCATTATCACAATAGTATTTTTAAAATCAACATTTCTTCCCTTAGAATCTGTTAACCTTCCATCATCTAATAACTGTAATAATATATTAAAAACTTCAGGATGTGCTTTTTCAATCTCATCAAATAATATAACCGAATACGGTTTTCTTCTTACTTTCTCGGTTAATTGACCTCCTTCATCATGTCCTACATATCCTGGAGGAGAGCCAACTAATCTTGAGACTGAATGTTTTTCCATATATTCAGACATATCTACTCTTATCATTGCATCTTCATCACCAAACATTGCTTCTGCTAATGCTTTAGAAAGTTCTGTCTTTCCAACACCAGTAGGGCCTAGAAATATAAATGAACCTATTGGTTTATTTGGATCTTTTAATCCTACCCTAGCTCTTCTAACTGCATTAGACACTGCTTTAACTGCTTGGTTTTGACCTATTACCCTATCATGTAATATTTTTTCTAGCTTTAATAGTCTTTCTGATTCTTCCATAGTCATTTTCTTAACTGGTATTCCAGTCCAATTAGATACTACATAAGCTATTTCTTCATAACCAACAACTGTAGATTTAGAATTCTTTTTATTATTCCACTCATTTTTCTTATTTTCTAACTCATCTTTTAATTTTTTTTCTTTATCCCTTAATTGAGCTGCTTTTTCATAATTTTGCGTACTTATTGATTCTTCCTTTTCTTGGGATAATTCCTCAAGCTTTTGCTCTATTTCATTAAGTTCTGGAGGAGCAGTTATTGATTGTAATCTTACTTTAGAAGCAGCTTCATCAATTAAATCTATTGCTTTATCAGGTAAAAATCTATCAGTAATATATCTGTGGGATAATTCTGCTGCCCCCTTTAATGCCTCATCTTCTATCTTAACTCTGTGATGTGCTTCATATCTATCTCTTAAACCTTTAAGTATCTTTATTGTATCCTCCACATTTGGTTCTTCAACAGTAATAGGTTGGAATCTTCTCTCTAATGCAGAATCTTTTTCTATATGCTTTCTATACTCATCTAGAGTTGTTGCACCAATAGCTTGAAGCTCTCCCCTAGCTAATGCTGGTTTTAAGATATTAGAAGCATCTATAGCGCCTTCTGCTGCTCCAGCCCCTATAATAGTATGCATCTCATCTATAAACAATATAACATTACCACTTTTTCTTAATTCTTCCATTACTTTTTTAAGTCTTTTTTCGAATTCTCCCCTATATTTAGCACCTGCTACCATAGATGCTAAATCTAATGTGACAACTCTTTTGTTCTTTAGTATTTCAGGGACTTTACCTTCGGAAATTTCCTGGGCTAGGCCTTCAGCAATAGCTGTTTTTCCTACACCAGGTTCTCCTATAAGACAAGGATTATTTTTAGTTCTTCTACTTAATACTTGGATAACTCTTTCAATTTCTTTACTTCTTCCTATTACAGGGTCTAATTTACCCTCACTTGCATAATTAGTAAGATCTCTTCCATATTTATCTAAAGTAGGAGTTTTATCTTCCCTTTTCTTCTCAAATTTATTATTACTTTTTTTATTATTACCTAGCATTTTTAAGACCTCTTGTTTAGTTTTTCCTAAATCTATTCCTAAACTTTTTAAAGTAATTGCAGCTACGCCCTCTCCTTCTTTAACTAATCCTAATAAAAGATGTTCTGTTCCTACATAATTATGTCCTAAATTTCTTGCTTCTATAAAACTTAACTCAAACACTTTCTTAGTTCTAGGTGTAAATCCTAATAGTTCTTCCTTTGTATTTCCATAGCCTATTTTTTCTATGATTTGCTTTTTTAAATTATCTAAATCTATACCTAAATTCTCTAATGCCTTTGCTGCTACACCTTCTCCTTCTTTAACTAACCCTAATAGAAGATGTTCTGTTCCTACATAATTATGTTTCATTGATTTTGCTTCCTCTTGAGCTAATATAATTACCTTCTGAGCTCTCTCTGTAAATCTTCCAAACATAGCCATGATATCCACCTCCTAATTTATTAAAGCTTCTCTTATAATATCTGCTCTTTTTATGTCTCTATCCTTAGGCGTTAATTCTTTATTTAATTTCTTTTGTATGCTTGCTGGTTGTATGCTAATCATTAAATTGTTTATTGTATTAATATCTAATTTCTTTATAATATCCATCGCTATAGCTAATCTTACATTCGATAATAATTTCATTGCTTCTTTAGATGTTAATATTCTAGCATTTTTTAATATACCTAAAGATCTAAATGCTTTATCTTCAATCTCAAGTTTTTTACTATTTAATAAACCCTTTCTAGACATTCTTTCCTTAGATATAATTTGTAGTACAATGTTTTTTAACTTTTTAATTATTTCTTCCTCTGATTTTCCTAAAGTAGTCTGATTTGATATTTGAAATAAATTCCCTAAAGCATCGGTACCTTCACCATATAAGCCTCTAACAGTAAGCCCTACTTGATTTACAGCTTGTAATACTCTATTAACCTGACCTGTCATAACTAGTGCAGGTAAATGTAGCATAACTGAAGCCCTTAAACCTGTTCCCACATTAGTAGGGCAAGATGTTAAATATCCTAACTTTTCATCAAAGGCAAACTTTAAATTATTCTCTAACATATCATCTTCTTTATTGCATAAATCAAAACCCTTTTCTAAATCTAGACCAGGTAATAAAACCTGCATCCTAATATGGTCTTCTTCATTTATCATTATCGTTGATTTATAGTCATTTCTAAGTAAAAATGCACTTTTATTCGGAGTTTCAAGTAAACCTGGACTTATTAAATGTTTTTCAACTAATACTTTTTTATCTATTTCATTTAAATCTTTTAAACTATAAAATGAAAAATCACCCATATCATTATCATAAACAGCTTCTTTTACTTTTTTAATAACTTCCATAGATTGTTCTGAATCCATGATATTAGGAAATTTTATATTTTCTAAATTTCTAGCAAGTCTAACTCTACTACTAATAACAACATCTTTATCAGTAGCATCACCCTTTAGCCATTTAATCATAAATTCACCGCCTTTATTTTACTTCAGATTCTAATTCTTTAATCTTATCTCTCAATTCAGCTGCCTTTTCAAATTCTTCCTTCTTAACTGCCATATCTAATTTTTTCTTTAAGTTTTCTATTTCTTTTCTTATTCTAATTTCTCCCCCTGCTCTTTTAGGGACTTTACCTGTATGTTTTTCATGTCCATGTATCTGTTTAAATAAAGGACCTAATCTATTATTAAATTGTTTGTAACATTCACTACATCCAAATCTTCCACTTTGTTTAAATTCTGAATACGACATATCACAATTTTCACATTTCTCTATAGTATTATAATTAACTTTCATAGGTTCATCTTGAACATTATCTAATAACCCTGATAAGAAATGATGTATCGAAAAAGGAGATTCAAAATCAAAATCCTTATTCTTCTTTGCACATTCCTCACATAAATGCACTTCATTTTTTTGTCCATTTACTATCTTTGTTAAATGTACTGTTGCAGAATTTTTTCCACATTCGTCACAAATCATATTATTACCTCCTATTCTCTTAATAAAACTAATACCATATCCTTTAAAATATTGGCTCTTATTTTGTTTTTATATGGAGTTATAATATTTAAAGCTCTATCACTTAGAGCAGTTTTCATAAGATTTTTTTCTCTTTCATTAATTAGTTTTTCTTCATAAAAATTATCAATTATACTATATGCTTTAGATTTTGTTATAGAATCTCCTATTGTTTCCATTATTGTATTTTCTAAATAACTATCATTATTAATATTGACCTTTATTATTTTTATATACCCTCCTCCACCTCTTTTACTCTCTATATAATATCCTTTTTCATTACTAAAACGTGTAGATAATACATAATTTATCTGAGATGGTGAACAATTAAAGTATTGAGCTAATTCATTTCTTTGTATTTCAATAATGTCATTTTCTGCATCCTTTATTAAGGATTTTATAAAATCTTCAATAATATCACTTACCCTAGCCAAGAACCATCACCTCTTTAGACTTTGACTTTCTTTGACCTTTAAATATATTATAATTTCTTCCATATCATTTTTCAATCTTCATATTTATTGTTATATTCTAATATTATTGATTTTATATTTATTATTTATATTTATTTTGAGTTTCCTTTAAATTTCTTTTATTTTCATGTTTAAAGAGGCAAAAGCAAATTGCCTCTTTTTAAACTAAAGTTTCCTATGGGCTATAATTGAATAACTTTTACCTTCGTGATCTCCTTTTACTAAATGATTAAACCCATTTTCATTAAAAAAATCTATAACATTTCTAGCCCTAGTTGTTGTAGAATAAGGAAATATCACATTAATTACATCTCCATCATCAACATTATCTAATACATCCTGTAATCGCTTCATACCGGAGGTTCTATTTGTTTCATTAAAATGAAAATACAAATTACTCACCTAGATTCCTCCTCTCTAACTATTTACAAGATACATTTTTATTTTACCTAAAACTTTATTATTTTATTTAAAACTACCTAAGTATTATTTTACATTTTTAGCAAAATAAAAGCCTACTTAACACTTAAGTAGACTTTTATTTTCATATTATTTTTCTGATTTCGCTTTTTCTATAATTGTTTCACTTAAATGCTCAGGAACTTGATCGTATCTTACAAATTCCATTATAAAACTTCCCCTTGCTTGAGTCATTGATTTTAAATCTATTGCATATTTAAATAACTCTGATTGAGGAGCTTCAGCTATGACTAACTGTTCTCCATCTTTTAGTGGTTCCATCCCTAAAATTCTTCCTCTTCTTTTGTTCATATCTCCCATTATATCTCCCATATAATCTTCAGGTATTGTTATTTCTACTTTCATTATTGGTTCTAATAGCACAGGCTTTGCTTGTTCTAAGCCTTTTTTATAAGCTATTGAAGCAGCAATTTTAAAAGCCATCTCATTAGAATCTACAGGATGATAGGATCCATCATAAAGTGTTGCTTTTAAATTTACTACTGGATATCCTGCTAATACCCCTTTGTTTATACACTCTTTCAATCCTTTTTCAACAGCTGGGATATATTGTTTAGGTACTGAACCACCATAAATCTCTTCATCAAATTCAAATTCCTCTGTTGATGGTTCAAATCTTATATGAACATCTCCATATTGACCTGCTCCACCTGATTGTTTCTTATGCTTACCTTGTACATCTGACCTTCCCTTAACAGTTTCTCTATATGCCACCATAGGATCTGATAAATCCACATGAACATCAAATACATTTTCTAATTTACTAACTACAGCATCTAATTGAGTCTTTCCTTGTCCGCCAATCAGTAATTGCTTTGTTTCGTTATTTCTTTCAATGACAAATGTTGGATCTTCCTCTGTAAGTTTATGTAAAGAAGAACCAATCTTTTCTTCATCTGCCTTCTTTCTAGGCTGTACAGCCATATATAAACAAGGCTTCGGAAATGGTATTGGTCTATATTTAATTGGATTATCTATACTACAAAGTGTATCCCCAGTAAATGTATTATCAAGTTTAGCTACAGCACCTACATCTCCTGCAGCAACCCTTTCTACTTCTATTTGCTCTTTTCCTCTCATCATAAATAAATGTCCAATTCTTTCTTTAGTATCACGATTAGGATTTAATACTTCATCATCTTTCTTAATTTCACCTGATCGCACTTTAAATAAAGAAATCTTACCTACATATGGGTCAACAATTGTTTTAAATACTACAGCTGAAAAAGGATCGTTAGGGTCAATACTTCTTTCTATAGGTTCTTCTGAATCAGGCTTAATTCCGTGGGGTTTTTTCATATCAGCAGGACTAGGTAAGTAATCCCACATCATATCAAGTAAAGTGTGAATACCAACATTATTTGTAGCAGACCCGCACAATACAGGTATAAGTTTACCTTCTATAACTCCCTGTCTTAAACCTTTATGTATTTCCTCTTCTGTAAATTCTTCACCTTCAAAATACTTTTCTAATAATTCATCATCACTTTCGGCAACTGACTCTATTAACATTTCCCTTAAAGGCTCTATTTTATGATTCATATCCTCTGGTACTTTTGTATCTTTACAGGTGTTTCCATCATATTCTCTTCCTACCATATCTACAATGTTTACAAAACCTCTGAAGTCATTCTCCTCACCTAAGGGGGTTTGGAAAGGTGCTATTGCCTTACCAAATTTTTCTCTTAGTTGATTTATTATTTTATCGAAATTAACATTTTCTTTATCCATTTTATTTACAAATATAAATGTAGGTACATCTCTCTTTCTAGTAAATTTCCATGCTTTTTCTGTTCCTACTTCTACTCCTGAAGTAGCATCGACTACTATTACTGCTCCTCTTGCTACTCTTAATGCACTATGAACTTCACCGATAAAATCAAAATAACCGGGAGTATCAAAAATATTATATTTATGCTTCTTCCATTCTATTGGTATTATTGAGGTATTTATTGATACTTCTCTTTCTTTTTCAAGATTATCATAATCTGAAACTGTAGTTCCTTCCTCCACTGAACCTTTTCTCTTTGTAACTCCAGCTACATTTAACATAGCTTCTGTTAAAGAAGTCTTCCCACTTCCACCATGTCCTAGAAAAGCAATATTTCTTATTTTATCAGCACTGTAGTTTTTCATAAATTTAATCCCCCCAAATATGCATTTAATTTTCAGACTATTATTAATATTCTACATTTTTTATAGAAATCCTTTTTCTATAAAACTTTTTTTGTAATGATTTGTAAAAAACCACTAATAATATTAATTGTAGCCAGTTATTATATATTTTATGTATAACTACTAAACTTATAACAAAAATTAAATGCTATGTTAACGCTATATATAATAATAAAAGTATGTTATAATAAATCTAAAGAATTTTAATGGTTAAAATTTTTTAGAATTCGTAAAATTTTTTATGAAATTTTAAAGGGGAGTTGATTAACTTGTCAATAAGTTTTAGAAAAGAATTAGATGAATTATCGGCTTATAAGCCTGGGAAACCTATTGAAGATGTGAAAAAAGAATATGGACTAGATGAAGTTATTAAACTTGCATCTAATGAAAATCCTTTAGGAACTTCTCCTAAAGTTACTGAAGCTTTAAAATCTGAGATTGATAATCTAGCCATTTATCCTGATGGTAATGCGACTTTATTAAAAGAAACTATTGCTGATAATTTAAATATCAAACCTACACAGGTTCTACCAAGTAGTGGTTCAGATGAAATGGTAGATATGATATCAAAAACATTTCTAGATAAAGAAGATGAAGTTATTATGGCTGATATTACTTTCCCAAGATACATATCTACAGCTAAAATGATGGGAGCTAAACCTGTAGTTGTACCTTTAAAGGATTGGACTTACGATTTAGATGGAATGAAGGAAGCTTTAACCGATAAAACTAAATTAATCTGGTTATGTAATCCTAATAACCCTACAGGAACTATGTTTGCAGAAGAGAAACTATTAAACTTTTTAAAAGAAATCCCAAAGGATGTTGTGGTTGTATATGATGAAGCTTACAGAGAGTATGTAACTAGAGAAGACTATCCTCACGATAGTATGAAATTACTTAAAGAGTATCCTAATATAATAATTATGAGAACTTTTTCTAAAATGTATGGACTTGCTGCTTTAAGAGTTGGATATACTATGGCAAGTGAAGAAATTATAGAAAATATAAATAAAATTAGAGGTCCCTTTAATGTAAACCGTTTAGCACAGGTTGCAGCTATTTCTGCGTTAAAAGACTCTGATTTTGTTAATAAGTGCTATGAAGTTAACAAAGAAGGAAAAGAATACTTATATAAAGAATTTGATAATATGAATTTAGAATATGCACCTTCTGAAACTAACCATATATTTGTAAATGTAGCTGAAGATGCTCAAGAAATTTTTGTTAAGCTTCAAAAAAGAGGAATGATTATTAGACCAATTACAGGTACATGGATAAGAGTTTCAATAGGTACAATGAGTCAAAATAAATTATTTATTAAACTATTAAAAGAAGTATTAAATTAAACAAAGCGGCCAAATAGGCCGCTTTTATCTATTTACTACTTTTATATCTCATATTTTTTTGTAGTATTCTTTTTCTTATTCTTAAGCTTTTAGGAGTTACTTCTAATAATTCATCATCTTCTATAAATTCAAGACATTCTTCTAAGCTCATTTCGATAGGGGGTACTAATCTTAAAGCTTCTTCTGATCCAGATTTTCTAATGCTTGTAAGCTGTTTCTTTTTACATACATTAACATCTATCTCCATTCCATTAGAACTTTGTCCTACTACCATTCCCTCATAAACTTCCACACCAGCTGGTATGAAAAGGGATCCTCTATCTTGAATATTATATAATCCATAGGTTACAGAAGTCCCATCCTTTGTTGCTATTAATGAACCTAAACTTCTCTTTGGAATCTCTCCTTTATATGGTTCATAACCATCATATACAGAGTTTAATATTCCATGCCCTTTAGTATCAGTCATTAACTCTGAACGATATCCTATAAGCCCACGGGCAGGAATTGAAAATTCTAATCTTGTATATCCTCCCTTAGATTGGGTCATATTTATCATTTTACCTTTTCTTGAACCTAACTTTTCAATAACTGCTCCCATAAATTCTTCAGGTACATCTATAGTAACTAATTCCATAGGTTCTTGTTTTTTCCCATCAATTTTTTTATAAAGTACTTGTGGTTTTGATACTTGAAATTCATATCCTTCTCTTCTCATTGTTTCAATTAATATTGAAAGATGTAATTCCCCTCTTCCTAATACTTTAAATGCATCTGCTGAATTTGTTTCTTCAACTCTTAAACTTAAATCAGTATGAAGTTCTTTAAATAATCTTTCTCTAAGTTGTCTAGATGTTACAAAATCTCCTTCTCTTCCCGCAAATGGACTATCATTAACAGAGAATATCATAGATAAAGTTGGTTCTGATATTTTAACAAAGGGTAATGCTTCAGGATTATCTATATCACAAATCGTATCTCCTATGTTTATTCCTTCAACTCCTGTTAATGCTATAATGCTTCCAACCTTTGCCTTATTAACTTCTTTTCTTTTTAATCCTTGAAACTCAAATAGCTTACTTATTTTAACTCTTTCTTTTTTATCACTTTGTTCATTTACTAATATTACATCCTGATTTATATTTATTGTGCCTCTTTCTATCTTACCTACTCCTATTCTACCTACATAATCATTATAATCTATAGTAGATATTAATACTTGTAAGTCTCCCTCTGGATCTCCTACTGGAGCAGGGGTATACTCCAAAATCGTATCTAATAAAGGTTTCATATTAACTCCCTCTTTTTCGCTATCTAAAGAAGAAGTTCCATTTTTCGCTGAAGCATAAATAAATGGACAATCTAATTGGTCTTCATTAGCATCAAGTTCAATAAATAAATCTAAAACTTCATCTATTACATCCTCTGGTCTAGCCTTTGGTCTATCTATTTTATTTATACAAACTATTACAGGTAAATCTAATTCTAATGCTTGTTTTAATACAAATTTAGTTTGAGGCATTGGTCCCTCAAATGCATCTACTACTAAAACTACAGCATTAACCATTTTTAAAATTCTTTCTACTTCTCCACCAAAATCTGCATGTCCTGGGGTATCAACTATATTTATTTTTATATCATCATGATAAATAGCAGTGTTTTTAGAAAGGATTGTTATTCCTCTTTCCCTTTCTAAATCATTTGAATCCATAACTCTTTCTTCTACAGATTGATTCTTTCTAAACGTTCCACTTTGTTTAAGTAACTCATCTACTAAAGTCGTCTTTCCGTGATCTACGTGGGCTATAATAGCCACATTTCTAATATCTTTTATCTTCTGATTCATATTTATCCTTCTTTCCTTTGAAGTTTTCAAACTAATTTATTATATCACATACTCATATAAACTACAATAAAATAAACTTTCAAGTTGAAAGTTTATTTATTAGCTTATCCAATTTTCATACTAATATTTTTATTAATAAATTTTATGATATCTTTATAATATTTTTTTCCATCATTATATCCAATATTATAAATTTCTTTAAGTTTATTTGTATCTCTTTCTGTCCTTTTTATATTAATAGGTTCTTTAGGTCTTATTAAAAATACCTTTCCCTGTTGTTCTAACTTGTTTATATAATCTATAACTTTATTATATTCTTTATATCTTTTTTTTATAGAATTAACTAAGTTAGGATACTCTTTATATATCTTCTCTGCAACTTTTATAAATTTAAAGGGCTGTTTTCTATAATTTTCATCCCTTGTTAATATTATAACATTTTTTGTATTGCCATCTTTAATTGATTTTTTAATTGGTATAGAATCTGTTATTCCACCATCAAGTAATAATCTTTGATTTATATTAATCATAGAATTAATAAATGGTAAACTACTTGAAGCCTTTACGGCAGTTAAAATATCTTTACATTTGCTTTTATAATAATAAACTGTTTTTCCTGTTTTGCAATCTGTACAAGGTATAACTAATTCTTCCTCCGATGAAAAAAACGTTTCATAATCAAAGGGTATATGTTTATTAAAAATATCATTAAATAAGAAATCTAAATCAAATACATTTTCCCTTCTAATTATATTTGCAAAGTTTATATATCTTTTATCATTTGCAAAATTTATGTTTATATCTTTACTTCTTCCCTTTTGTCTTGATATATATGATAATGCATTACAAGCCCCTGCTGAAACACCTATTACATACGGGAAGTATAAATTTTTTTCAATAAAATAATCTAGTACCCCCGAAGTATATAAACCTCTCATTGCTCCACCTTCTAAAACTAAACCAGTATTCTCCATATTAATCACTCCATATTGTTAGTTACCCTTTTGTTTCCATAAATTGTCTAATGTACATTATAACAACTATTTAAGGTTTAGTAAATAGAGAAGCCATACTGTTTTTTAAAAATTAATTAAGAAAAGATCCTACTAAAAAGTAGAATATTTTAAATTATTCCTCTAATTCTAATATTTTGCCTTCTTTAAATAAATATGTGCGTAAGCCCTCATCCCAACCTTTCTTATTTCTTCTTAACCATTTATTTTTTGACTTTTTATCTTAAGTGTTAACTGAAAAATCCTTGAAATAAAAAAGGTAGCGATTAAATGATTTCACCTCTTATTCCTGGCTCTTTCATTTAACTTTCACCTACTCTATTATATAAAAAAATTTTATACTTTTTTAAACAATTAAAAAACAACCCTAATAAAAATTAAGGTTGTTTTTACATAAAAAACTTTTTCGATACTTCCTCTAAAAATATAGCTAAATGTTTCTCCGTTTCCTTTCTTGCTAACTCTGAATCTCTATTTTTTATAGCATAAGCTATTTTTTTAAGTGATCTATTATACCACTTAGGATCTTTTATTTTATAATGTATATATCTAATAAATCTTCCTGTAATAACATTTAACTCTTCAAGATATTCGATTAACATAGGATTTTTTGAGGCTTCTCTTATAGTTTTTCTAAAAAGATGATCATCTTCAATATAATCTTTGTAATTCTTTATAGTATCGTAAGTATCTATTCTTTCTGAAATTTTTACTATTTTTTCTATTTCTTCATTGGTTGCTCTTAAAGATGCTAATTCTGAAGCTAGCATTTCTAAATATTTTTTTGTTTCATATGCATATTTTATATTTTTAATATCTATTTGTGAAACATAAGTCCCTACCCTAGGAATCATTTTGACTAGTCCCTTTTCAGATAGTTTTAATAATGCTTCCCTTATGGGGGTTCTACTTACATTAAATTCATTAATTAATTCCTTTTCTTTTATTAATTCCCCTGGTTCATATTTTAACTTAACTATTCTATTTTCTATTTCTTTATATATTTCTGTGTTTTCCTTTTTCATAAGATCTCCTTACAACCAATTTTTTCTGATTTTCTCCCACTTTTTATCTCTATTTTTTATTATTACATTAATATCCTCTTCTTTCAAGTGCTTAAATCTTCCTTGGCTTAATAAATAATCTTTAACAGAAATAAACCTTTTAGGATTTTTATTTAATTTAAACTCACCATTTTCATATTCTGCTAAATACCATAATCCACAATCCACTGCCTTTTTAGCTAAATCTATAGAAGTATTAGTAGGGCTGCCCCAACCTGTTGGACAACTAGCATAAACATGAATATAAGACGTTCCCTTAATTTCTTTTGCTTTTTTTAACTTATTTAAAAAGTCATTTGGATATCCTATACTACAAGTTGCTGCATAATCAATATCATGGGCGGCCACTATCTCAAACATATTTTTCTTTTGTCTGATAGAACCAGGTAGATTTTCCCCAGCTGGTGAGGTCGTAGTTTTAGTACCATAGGGTGTAAGTCCACTCTTTTGAATTCCAGTGTTCATATATGCTTCATTATCATAGCATATATATATAATATTATCTCCCCTATCTATTGCTCCTGAAAGGGCTTGAAATCCTATATCAGCTGTTCCACCATCTCCTGCTATTCCAACTGCATGGAAATCCTTAATACCTAATGCCTTTGCCCCTGCAGCTACTCCGGATATCATAGCTCCAGTTGCAGGAAAGGGTGCAATCATTGCATTTGTTGAAAAAGCCATTTGAGGATAAATAAATCCTACTGCTGACATACATCCTGCAGGTAAAACTGAAAATGTTCTTTTTCCAAGAACCTTTAATACTAGCCTAACGGCTACACTTCCTCCACATCCAGCACAGGCTTTATGTCCATAAAAATATTCATCCTCTGTTATATTCTTAGCATTAACCTTTTCATTACTCATCTATTTCACATCCCATCCCAATAAATTGTACAGTTTTTTCTTTGTCTTCATTTGTTGTTTTTAATAAAGATTTAAAAATATCTTTAATATCTTCCTTAGATATATCTCTACCACCCATGCCACCAATAAAATTTATTGTCTTAGGTGAATTATTCATTTTAGAAAGTGCTGAATTAATATGGGTAAAAACTGTTCCTTCATATCCATGGGAGATATTTTTATCTATAACACCTATTTTATCTACGTTTTTGGAAAGCTCAATGATTTTTTCCTCAGGGAAAGGTCTCATATATCTTAGTTTTACTAAACCTACCTTTATTCCTTCACTTCTCATATTATCTACTACCACTCTAGCAGTTCCTGTTACACTTCCTACTGTAACTAATAAAACTGAAGCATCATCACATTTATATTCCTCTATAAGCCCACCATAATATCTTCCGAATTTATCACCATAATCTTTATCTACCTTTTCTATTACTTCCTTTGAATTTATCATTGCCATATGCTGTTGATATTTAAATTCTAAATTATCTAAAGGAGTTGAGCTAAAACAAAGACTCTTTGGATTTTCTAAATCCATTTTATTTTCAGTTTCATATTTAGGTAAAAATTCATCTACCTTTTCTTGATTAGGAACATTTAAAAGTTCATAGGTATGAGTTAATATAAATCCATCTAAATTGACCATAAAAGGAGTTAATACATTTTCATCTTCGGCAATCTTATATGCTTGTATCGTCATATCTAAAGCCTCTTGAGCATCCTCAACATAAACTTGAATCCAACCTGAATTTAACTGTGACATTGAATCACTTTGGTCTCCATATATACTCCAAGGTACAGCTAAGGCTCTATTTGCATTCATCATTACTATCGGAAATCTCGCACCACTTGCATAATGTAATCCTTCACTCATGTGTAGTAACCCTTGAGAACTTGTAGCTGTAAATGCCCTTGCTCCTACTGAGCTTACACCCATAGCTGCTGACATAGCTGAATGTTCCGATTCAACATGCATAAACTCAGCTTCTAAGCTTCCATCTTCCACAAATTCAGAAAGTCTTTCTACAACAATAGTTTGAGGAGTTATCGGATAAGCTGAAATTACATTAGGTCTAGCAAGTCTTGCTCCTAATGCTACAGCTTCATCTCCAGATACAAAACATTTATTATTACTCATATTTATTTATCCTCCTTAATCATTTTTATTGCATCTAATTTACATTCGTATTCACATATACCGCAACCTTTACAAAAATCATAATCTATATCTACTTTTCCTTCTGATTTAAAAATAACACCATCGGGACATACTAAATAACACCTTAGACAATTAACACACTTTTCTTTGTCAACTACTGGTTTATATGTTCTCCAGCCTGCGTTCTTTTCAACTAATTTTCCCCCTTCAGTTGTAGGACCTGTAGGATAGTCGTTAATATGTTTTGGCCTTTTATATTCAACTAATTTTGGTTTCTCCATCTATTTCACTCCCTTTACAGTTTCATAGGCTTTTTTAAGTACTTCTATGTTTTTATTAACTATAGATTTTTTCATTTCAGATTCTATACCTTTTACAGCAGATTCTAATTTAACAACATCTGAAACTGCTATTAAAGCTCCTAGCATAGCTGTATTTGTAATAGGTCTTTTAAGAATATCTAAAGCAATACTTGTAGCATCTATCGCTACAACATTAAAGCCTTTTAAAATATCATATCTCCCAGGATTTTTAGAATTTATTATGATAGTACCATTTTCTTTCAAACCTTTGACAACGTTTTCATTGATTAGAGTCTCATCTAATAATACTACATAATCACAAGTTTTAACTTCACTTCTATCATTAATCTTTTTTTCATGTATTTTAGTAAAGCCTAGTACTGGTGCTCCTCTTCTTTCTGGACCAAAGGAAGGAAAAGATAAAGCATATTTATCTTCATACAATGCTGCTGATGCTCCTAATAATCTTGCCACTGTAAAACTTCCTTGTCCTCCTCTACCATGCCATCTTATTTCAATCATCTGACATCCTCCTTATAATTAATATATTACTGATATATCAGCGTTATATTAATTATATATTAAAAGCTCACTTTCTTCAAACTTTTTTTAATATTTCAACATTTTTAGTAAATAAAAAAAGATTGACAAATTGTCAATCTTTTATATTGCAACCACATATATTTGAAATTTTTATATCTATTGTAAAACCACATTCATTATTCATAATATTATATATATCTTTAATGAGAGTAAATATAATATCTTTATTCCCTGTAATTGTAGTTGATAATTTTCCTATTTCATAATCCACATCAAAGGATTTAATTATAGATAAAACTTTTTTTACATCTTCTATATAATTTTCACTTTTTATAGGAATAAAAGCTATTTCACAGGATGTTACTTTTCCCAAAGGGCACATATAAATCCGCCCCTCTCTTTAGTTGATAATTTCTTTTCATTTTTAAGGTTAAAATCCTCTTCTTTAGCTATAGGTGGAATAAATAAACATTCCCCAGTACTTATTAAAGATTCCTTTTTATAATTAATTAAATTATCTAAGGTTTTAAAATCTGCATATTTAAATACACTTATCTTTCTTATTTCATCACTTAAATAAAATTCTCCCCATTTGCTATCCTTGTTAATTGTTCCAACTAAGATTTGACCACCATTTTTAACAACTCTAAACATTTCATCCAAAGCTTTTTTTGTATCCTTAATAAACTCAAAAGCTGCCATTGAAAATACAGCATCAAATTTTTCATCGAAGTCCAAATTATAAACATCCATTTTTTTAAATTCAATATTAAGTCCTTCATCTAAAGCTTTCTTTTCAGCTTCTTTTAGCATATCTTCAGATACATCTATACCTATAACATTACAACCCATTTTAGCAAGTTTAATACTGAAATTCCCTGTTCCACAACCTATATCTAATACTTTCATACCTCTTTTTATATTAAACATACTTAGTGCTAATTTTGTTTCAACTTTATCTACAAAATCACCTTTAATGGTATTATACCAATTATCATACTCTTTTGCTTCCTTATCAAAGTAAGCCATATAATCACTTCCTTAAAGTATACTTAAAATATGTCTTTTTATGTTATTAAACTCATCTGAAGTTGTGATATCTTTATTTCTTGGTTTAGGTAAATCTATATATACTTTCTCTTTTACCTTTGCAGGTCTATCTGATAAAATGTATATCCTATCAGATAGAAAGATGGCTTCTTCTATATCATGGGTTATAAATAAAACTGATGCTTTAAGTTTTTCTAATACACCCAAAAGCCAATACTGCATTTTTGACTTTGTTATAGCATCTAATCCTCCAAAGGGCTCATCTAATAAAATTATATCCTTAGAAAACATATAAGTTCTCATTAAAGCTGCTCTTTGTCTCATTCCTCCTGAAAGCTGGAAAGGATATTTATATTCAAATCCCTTAAGTCCAAAAATATCAAAATAATCCTTTACTAACTCTCTTGCTTCTTTTTTATCCTTTCCCTTAATATAATAAGGGAGTGCAACATTATCTATTATTTTTTTCCAAGGTAGCAATAAATCCTTTTGATACATATAGCTAACCCTTCCAGTTACTTTAGTATAATCCCTACCTTCTATAATAACTTTTCCTTTATCTGGCTTAATTAACCCAGCTATTATATTAAATAAAGTACTTTTCCCACTACCACTAGGTCCTAGAATTGATACAAATTCGTTTTGATTTAAATCAATTGAAATATCATCTATTACTAATATATCCTGATAGTATTTTGTTATATTTTTTACTTTTAACTTATTGTGGCAAGAATTCATTAGTAAAAGCCTCATTTACATCAAGTTTTTTATCTATAAGCTTTTTATCATACATCCATTTACTATAATTCTCCCAAATCTCAGTCTTCATTTTACCCCATGTATCAGTACCTCTTTTATATTCCTTAGCTAAATATTTTTGACTTTCGATTGCTAATTTTTCATCTATTTCTGGAGATGCTTTTAAAAGATATTTAACAGCATCCTCTGGGTTTTTAATTGCATATTCGTATCCCTTTGTAGTAGCATTTAAAAATCTTTTAGCAACTTCTGGATTATTATTTAGAAACTCATTATTAGAAATTATAACCGGAGTATAAAAATCTAAATTTTCATTATAATCTTGAAGCTTTATAAAGTTTATAGGAAAATCTCTAAGTTCTGCTTGAATTCCATCCCAACCATAGTAAATCCAAGTAAAATCAACATCTTTTTTTACACTTGTAAAAAAGTCTGCTGCTCCTATATCAACCATTTCTACCTTGGAAAAATCGGCATTTTCTTTACTCATAAGGGCCTTAATCATAGCTTCTTCAGCTGGAGATCCCCATCCACCGTATTTTTTTCCTTCAAAATCCTTTGGTGTTTTTATACCCTTACTTACCGGTGATGCAAATCCGGATGTATTATGTTGTATAACAGCAGCTATAGTTTTTATTGGTAAAGGATTTTCAGCTGTTAACGCATAAGTTACTTGTTCTTGATAACTTATACCAAATTCCCCTTGTCCTGCTGCTATTAAGTCTGCACTTCCTCCTTCAGATGGTTGAATAATTTCAACATCTAATCCTTCTTCTTCATAATATCCCAGATCCTTAGCTACATATAATCCTGTATGGTTAGTATTTGGTACCCAATCTAATAAAACTGTTATTTTTTCTAATTCTTTTTTTTCAGGTTTTTCACTACATCCTATTAAACTTAAACTTAAAAACAAAACTAATAATAATGATATAATTTTTTTCATTTTACATACCTCCTAAATTCTAAGATTCTCTTGTCCAAGGCATAAATAAATACTGCATTAAAGAAATTATTTTAAAAAGAGTCATACTTAAAATTACTATTACAATAATTACAGCAAATACTTTATCTAACTTAAAAGCATGTTTAGCCCTTAACATATATAAGCCTAAACCTTCTTTACCACCTAGCCATTCTCCGATAACTGCCCCCATTATACTGTATGTAGCAGCTATTCTTAATCCAGAAAAAAAACTAACTATAGAAGATGGAAATTTTACTATCTTAAATATCTGAAATTTACTTCCTCCCATGGATTTAATAAGATTTAGCATGTCTTTATCAACTGATTCTAATCCATCTAATAAACTAATTACTATAGGAAAAAAACAAACTAAAACCACAACAATTATTTTAGGTAATTTCCCTAAACCAAACCACATCATAAATAATGGAGCTAAAGCTATAATTGGAACTGTTTGAGATATTATAAGCAGTGGATAAATTGCTTTTTTTATTATTTTTATACTATCCATTAAAACAGCTAATATTATAGACAAAATTATAGCTATTGAAAATCCTGATATAGCTTCTTGTAAAGTAGCAACTACATGTATTTTAATCTCTGGTAATATTTTTATCAAAGTTAAAATAATATTTTTAGGTGAAGGAAGAATATATCTTTCTATTAGTCCTATATCTACTACAAACTGCCAAAAAACTAAAAGTATAAGTATAAATATTGTAGGTATTATTTTAGTATCTTTATTTATCAACTCTTTTATTTTTTCTGTACTTATAAACTTTCTCATCCATAGTCACACCTTCTGGTTTATAATCAATTTTAACCACCGATATTACCCTGTTTGCTCCTTCCTCTACACATATAGTTTGTGCTTTTTTTACAATATTTAATAATTCATCTATATTTCCTTCCATTGTTGTCTCCATTGGACCTACTTCATATTTAACACCAGTAGAGTTAATATATTCAATTACTTTATCTACAACATCATAAATCCTTTCTTCTTTTACTTTTGGAATTATTTGAAGACTAACATTTACAATAGGCATATACATCCTGGTTACTGAAATCGTAAAAAAAGTATCATACAATAATATAAATCGCTACCGAACTAAGAAAGGTAACATACCTAAGAGATTCTCACTCTTTTTTCACAGAAAGGCTAATGCCTTGTCATTTACCTACTGTAAAGACTTAAATCTGTGATTCCCTGTTAAGGAAGGTTTTAAAATAATATTCCTTCTATAGGTTAATTATTAACTTAAAATTTAATAACAAATTTATATTCCTTTAAAAGTAAAGTTTTATTAACTACATTCCAAAGAGACCATTTATGGGTTGTTTTAAAATTTTCTATTATTCTTATAAGTTTTTTAGGTATTTTTTCATTAAACCCTAATCCACGTCTACCTATTACAAGTGAAGCTGATTCATGAACTGATAAACCAAAGTGTTTAGTATATTTAAATCTACCTATAATTGAAGTATAGGCAGGATTAACTTTTTTAACTAAAAAACCACTTCTTATAAGACAATCTAATATCTTTTTATAAGTAAAACAATGGGTTAATCTATTAAATTTTTTATAAGTGTCATGATCTTTTCTAAATTTTAAATCTTCAACCACAATAGCTCCTACATCTTCCTTAAGTAGATAATTTATTATTTCTTTAGCTATTTCCCCTGCTATATTATCTCTTTACCTAAATTATAATCTTTAATTTTCCTTTTAGTTTTAGCTATCTTTCCTTGAACTCCACTAAGATTAGTAGGTATTAAACTCTTTTGACTAGAGATAACATTTTTAGCTAGTAAAATAACATCTTTAGCATACCTTTTAGTACAGGAAAATTCTCTCATTAATTTATTAAGTTGGTCCTTAAAATCTTCACTGGGATTTTTTATTTTAAGCATTCTTACAGTTTCCAATATTCACAACTCCTACACCAGAACATAAGTTCTTAATATGTGTAGTCTCGCTTTACTTTATTAGTTTTTAATAAATTTATATTATTGTATGATACGATTTAAAGTAACCAGTTTCCACCTCCTTATATTTTTATATATTTTAAAACTATTTGATATTATTCTTTCGAGCTGTTTTCAGCCTCCTTTCAAAATAAATAAACCCTTCATCTTAAACTAGATGAAGGGTTTAATACCAACAAAACATTAAAATCGATATTCTCCCTTCGCTGGCATTACCCAGTTCAGGTCATATGGGTCGAAACATACTAGTTCCCTCTCAGCTGATAAACAGCTCCCCAGTTTTTCATTATTAAATTCATGTTCATTTTAATATAATGATTCTTACTTGTCAACTAATTTATTTTTCTCCGGTACTTCCTACTCCTCCTACTCTAATGTTTTCTGAGTTTCCATTATCAGCAACTAAAAATGGTATGAATATTCCTTGAGCTATCCTTTCATTCTCTTCGATAGTTACTTCTTTATCTGATACATTATGTAGTGCAATACCAATATTACCATCATTAGATTCGTTAGAATAATAATCCGCATCTATTATTCCTGTTCCATTAGAAAGTACTATTCCTCTTTTTATTCCTATAGAACTTCTTATATATATCTTTAATACTTCATTTTCTCCCATGTAAGCTTTAATATCAGTCCAGACTATTTTTTTCTCACCTGGTTTTAAAATAAAACTTTCAGGCGTATAAAAATCATATCCTGCCGCTGTTTTACTACCTCTTTTGGGCATGTTAATATATTTTTTAGGATGTTTTCTATATTTTTTATCAACAACTTCAAATCCTCTAATTTTCATTTTAATTACTCCTTTCATTTATTTCATATATTATAAGAAAAACTATAGGTAAAACCTATAGTTTTTTATCTATTCATTTTTAAAAGAATCTTCTTTTAAAAAAGCACTCTCAGTATATCTATTAGAAGCACTCCAGAAAATCCATTCTTCTAATCCAGCATCATAAGTAGCCTGAATTTGTGCTCTTATCTGCTTAGGACCATAAGGTGTATAATGACTTCCATAATCCCTTTTAAGCCAAGGAGCCGAAAAGTCTTGAAGCCACGGTCTTATTATAGCTCTTTTTTCTTTATCTACAGTTTCTAATCTATTAATAGCCCTTTCCATTGCTTCATTAACTATTTTATATGGTTTTGAATCAGGATATCTAACACCATAAGATCCTAATGCATAATGGGATGGATATACCATAGGACAAAGAATATCTACACTTTCTCCTAAAGTCTCTAAATTCTGTCCTATACCTGAATCTTTTTTAACATTAATAATATCTCCAAAAACGTCAGCTGAAACGTAAGCACCCTTTTTTTCTATTCTTTTTCTTGCATACTTTAAAAAGGAAGATATTGCTTCTGCTTTAGTCTTTTCTTGTCCAATTTCACCATAATCTATTGTACTTCTATTACCATCAGTAGGAAACCTTACATAATCAAACTGAATCTCTTTAAATCCTAATAAAGCTGCTTCTTCAGCAAGTTCTATAGGATATTCCCAAGCTTGTTTATTATAAGGATTTAACCAAGCATTTCCTTTATTATCTCTCCATACATTTCCATTCTTTGTTTTTATGGTTAAATCAGGTCTACTTTTACCTGCTACTTTATCTTTAAAAGTAACTATTCTAGCTATAGGATATACTCCATTATCTAACAACTTTTTCATTTTTTCTTTAAATACTTCTCTATTAGATATCTTCACTACTTTATTAGCACCTATTGAATTAGCTAATTCAGAATCTGACTTATACGTTAATACACCTAAATCATCCTTAACATCTATAACCATTGTATTAATTTCAGTTTCTTTTACTAACTTTAATAATTTATTAAATCTAGCATTATAGCCTAATGAATTTCCTGTTAGAAAGATTCCCTTTACTTTTATCTTATCTTTGTGTATACTCCAGTCGGTATTAGGTTGGTCTAAACTATCATTTATTTGTATTTCACTATTTATTTCAGTTTCTGCTAATACATTCTCTTTAGAAAAAATTTCACTCTTTATACTTATCCCTACAAATAAAGCTATTGCTAAAAATATTACTAAAATTGTTTTCAATTTACCCATTTTTTCACCCCTACTTGTCCAATTTATTATTAAAACATATTCTTTACATAAATTTAGGAGTCTTAAGACTCCTAAGATAATATCTGTAATATGTCTTTTAAAGTCTCTTGTGCATATTCACCTTTTCTGTATTTTCTTTTGGCTACAATTATATTAGGCTGATTACCATTTGCTACTATATCTTTAATCTTTTTTGGATATTCAATAAATACACCTAGTTTTTCAAACTTCTCATTATAAAAAATAAAGGTAGGTATTTTAACATTCTCTCCATAGGAATGTTCTATAAAAAAAGCTTCATTCCCGTCTTTTTCTACAATAGAAAGTTTTATATTCTTATTTAATTGTTTCATTTTTTGTATTACTGGTACATTAATCATACAGTCTGGACACCATATTTCTGCACAAACTAAAACATTTACTTTCTTATCTATTTCTTTTATCTGCTTTATTAGTTTATCTTCAAATTCAATACTATTAAGTATTTCTAGTGTTTTATCTTTATAAGTATCTCCATCATTATCTACAAATTTGTCAAAAGAAATCCCACTATTATACAAATCGATAACTTCCATATATATCCCCCTTAAAATAGAAAAAACTATCCTTTCTATATATATATTCTATATAACATTATTTTAGTCGTACTATAAATTATAATATATAAAGGTATCATTTACAACATGTATTAAGTACCAAATACATTGTATATCTTCAATACATTACATATTCTTCTATAATCCTTTATTAGTATATCTTTATTACTTTTATATGAAAATATATCTATTTTATAAATAGTTATTTTTTTAATTTTAATATATTCCACTAGGATTAATATATTAAAATGACACCTCATTAAAGGTGCCATTTTAAACAAAAAAATAAACCAGCGACGACCTACTCTCCCAGGACGTTGCCGTCCAAGTACCATCAGCGCTGAAGGGCTTAACTTCTGTGTTCGGTATGGGAACAGGTGTGACCCCTTCGCTATAATCACTGGATTAATGGTGTTACATATATAATTTTATATTGTATCTTCAAAACTACACAGAATATATCAATTTTTGGTCAAGTCCTCGACCTATTAGTATCACTAAGCTGAAGACATTACTGCCCTTACACCTGTGACCTATCAACCAGATAGTCTATCTGGGGTCTTACTCTTACGATGGGAAATCTTATCTTAAGGTATGTTTCGCGCTTAGATGCCTTCAGCGCTTATCACTTCCAGACGTAG
>VEND01000021.1 GCA_009711765.1 Bacillota bacterium
ACTGAATTGTATCATGTAAATCATCTCCTCTTTTAAACAACGATTTACATATATATTCTAGTAAAATTCAAAAACTCCTTTTTGTAATTTATTGTAAAAATGTTCATATAATTACATTATTTAGTTTGGGTCTTTTAAATTACGAATTAAAGTTAAAAAAAGGAGTGTTTTATATGACTATACGCAATATGCTTAATTCTAAAGCGCTGAGAAAGTCTTTAATAGAAGAGGTGTTAAAAAGTAATGAAAAGATTAAAAAGTATGGATTGTTATTAACAGTTGAAGATGTAAATAAAATTATGGAAACAAGAAATAGAGCTTTGCAAAGTTATGGAAGAATAGAATTAGAAATCAGAGTTACAAAGATGATGATAGAAAAATTTAGTGATTCTTCCTATATAGATAATGAAAACTTTGTATTTATTCTTAATGAATTACAAGATGTTTTCTATTATTTTAAAAATGAAACAGAAGATAAAATTAGTGACAATAAATTGATAGATATATTAAAGGAGTATTTTGAAAATTCATGTGAAGGATCAATAGAACTTTTAAAGAGTAAACTTGAAGTATTTGCACAGGAGTTTAGAAAAAAGACTCAAATGAAAGATAGTCTAGATAATGGAGGTGTTTATTAATGTCACCAGAAGAGGGGAATGTTTATGGTATTATTAAAAATAGTAAATTGAAAAGATCAAATATAAAGAAAAATCAGTATACAATCTCTCTTTTAAATGAAGCTCTACGTGTTGGCTTATTAAATATGCAGGAGGTTTGTAACATTCAATCTGAAATAAAGTTTTTATTAAAGGATTTGATAATGAGGTATACAAAAGGAGAAAGTACGTCTGTTACTATAGAAACTACTGAAAATTTATTAAGTTCAATTATGTATGCAATAGATGCATATACATATAGTTTTCACAGTTTAAATAAAGCAATAGAGCATTTAAAGAAAAATGATATGAAAAAGATATATGAAAAAGGTATAGAACTTATAAGTTTATGTTATGAAGAAACAATAGAACTTTATAAAAAGATAAGTAAAAATAAATTAAATGTTAAATTAGAGGCATATAACTTAACAATTTGGGAAGCGATACCTTTATTTTTTAAAAAATATGAAATTATTTTTGGGGCCCATAATACTATGGCAAGTATAGATTATCCTTTAGCTTTAGTTGTGGATGATATAGAATTTAGAGGTGTTTTTTATATTAATAAATATTTAAAGCATTTTAATCTAGAAACTAAGTTTTGTAAATACTTTAATGAAGAAGATATAGAAAAGACACTTGAAAATTTTGGTAAAATGACTAAGATGGATTATAAAATAGAGCTTATTAATATATTTGAGTTAGTTTTTAATAATGCTATTTTTTCAGTTTTATCAGGAGGTAAAGCAAGGAATATAAATATATCAAAATATCAATATGAGTATTTAAATGAAAGGCTTACTTTATTAAATACTAATGAAATAACTTTACTTATAGAAAGGGGATCTGAAATATTAATAGATACTTTAAATATAAGTGATCTAGATATTTTAGAATATATTAAAGAATATAAAAAGAAATTTTTATTAAGGGTTAAAAATGCAGTAAAAAATAAAAGTCTAAATAACTTAATAGTGACAGGAAGAGAAGAAGAATTTAAAGAGAATGTTTATTTATTTAAAGAAAATAAAAGAATGAGTAATTCTGATTTTAATTTAACAGTTAAAAAGATAAGTCGATGCAGAAAAACAATAGATAAAATTAGTATAATAAAATCAAATATTAGTTCATTGAATGACATGTTAGACATATTTAATGCTCATTGTTTGTATGGAAAAGAATTTAAATTAGTGTTTGATTTGCTAGGTGATATGGAGTTAACTATCCTATCAAAAATTGTATTTTATGAAGAATTAAGAGACGATAATAGGAGTTTTTTAAATATTATTTTAGATTCAAAGGAAGCAAAGGATGAGTGGCAAATACACTTTATTGAGTATTTACAAAACTTAGAGAAAAATAGAATAAATTTTATCGAAAAATATTTCAGTGAAATTAATTATGAAGAAATTAGTTTCTATTAACATAAAAGATTAGAAAATAGAGGAATTTTAGTTAAAATGTTTAAGTATAAATTTATGGTAGAAATAAGGATAAATATAGAAATGTTATACTAATGTAAAATTGAAAATCTATCAATGTATGGGAGGAATTTTAGTGAATAAAAAAATAGAAACTATATTATCTAAAGCATATTTTATTGGAGGTTCACCTTGTTATGGGAAAAGTACTATAACAAAAAAATTAGCAGATAAATATAAATTAAATTATTATAAGATAGATGACTATGAAAGAAAGCATGTAAAAAATTCTGAACCTAAAAAACACCCAATAATGTATAAGTACTCTCAGATGAATTGGAATGAAGTATGGATGCGACCTGTTAATATACAAGTTAAAGAGGAGTTTGAATTTTATAGAGAAAGATTTGAAATGGTATTATGTGAACTTAATAAATTTTCAGAAGATAAAACTGTAATAATGGAAGGAGCAGCTTTATTACCTGAATTGATTGATAAATTAGCTATAGATAAAAATAGAGTTATTTATATGATTCCATCTAAAGAATTCCAAATTAAACATTACTCTAAAAGAAATTTTATTAAAGGGATTTTATCAGAATGCAGTAATCCAGAGAAGGCATTTTTAAACTGGATGGAGAGAGATTATTATTTTGGAAGGAAGGTTAAATCACAAGCAAAAGATTTAGGATATAAAGTTATTGATGTTAATGGTAAGAAAACAATAGAGGAAAACATGAAAATAATTGAAAGACATTTTAATTTAGTTTAGAAAAAATATATACTATAGTATTTTGCATATCTAATATAAAAGTTTTATAGGAGGTAACTATGGTCTTGTTCTTTCTGATTATAGGAACAGCATTAGCAATAATAGATATATTTTATAAGATAAATACATTAAAACAAAATATTATAAGAAGATTAGTTTTTATTTTTTTAGGAATAGTTTCAGTTTATTTTGTTGACAAGACTTACTTGAAACTTACATTTCGTTCTTTAATATATGGAATATTAGTAGGAGTCTTCTTTTTACTTTTACACATTATTATTGCAAAGGGAATTAAGTTAAAAATAAAAGAAATTGATAAAGGCTTAGTATACACTAGTTTATTAATATATATTTTAGAATTGCCAGGTGAAGAATTTTTATATAGGGGTATAATATTTATCTCCTTAATGAAAATATTTAATCCAATATTAGCTATATTAATTACTTCTATATTATTTTTAGGACTTCACTTTAAAACTTGGAGTAATAAAAAAATTTGGATAGGTTCATTAGTTTTAGGATTAGTTTGCGCTACTAGTGTGTATCTAACTAATAGTATATGGACAGCAATTTTTATACATAATTTAAATGATTTTGGTTTTTTAACTCTTATTAATAAAAGAAATATATTTATAAAGTAATATTATTCATTGGATTTTTAAATATTTTATTTTTTACAAATGTTATTCTTAGAAGTAATTGAAATATAAATGTCCGTTTTTTACAATACACTTTACACTAGAAATAATATTATTTATATAAGAGAAAGGAAAGAGGATATAAAGAGTTATGGTAGTTAAGTTATCGTAATAATAAAGATATTTTAGGAGGGATAGATTTGAAAATGTTAGATAAGGAAAGATTTAATAAAGTTTCTGAATCTATAATGAAATATGGAAGAGGATTAGAAAAGAGTCTTTTTAAAAAATATTTTAATAATGCTTCTGATCAACTAGTAATTAACGAACTTAAGAAATTTCAAAATGAAGATGGTGGTTTTGGCCATGGTATTGAGTCAGATTTTAGACTTCCCTATTCTTCACCAATGGCTACTTCGGTAGGAGTTAGAATTTCATCTAAAGTTAACTCTTTAGATGAATCAAAGGAAATGATAAAGGCTGCTATAGAGTATTTAGAAAGGTCATTTTGTGAAAAAAGAAATGGATGGTTTGCTGTCTCTAAAGAAGTGAATAATTTTCCCCATGCCCCTTGGTGGCATTATAGTGAAGATCTTAAAATGACAGTAATAGATAAAAATTGGGGAAACCCTTCTGCTGAAATTCTAGCATATTTATACAAATATAGAGAATATGTTAGAAAGTTAAATGTAGATAATTTAGTAGAATATGCAATAAATTACATTGAAAATAAAAAAGAGTTTAACTCAGAAAATGAACTCTTTTGCTATATAAAATTATATAAAGTATTACCTAAAAAATCACAAAAGAGATTAGAAAAAGTAATATCTTTAGCTATAGATGAAGTTATTAATTATGACGAGAAAAGATGGCATGAATATGTACCGACACCACTCGATTTTGTAAAAAGTTCAAATGGTTTTAGATTTGGCGTTTTGGAATCAAAAATAAATGATAATTTAGATTTTGTAATTAAAAAATTAGAATCAAATGATTTTATAAAACCGCCTTGGGGAAAAAGCTTTTATAAAGATGAATTAAAAGAAGCTTATGATGAATGGATAGGAGTATTAGGACTTAAATCACTGGTTACGTAAGATAAATTTAATAGAATAAAAAAATAGAGACAATTTATTATAGTTAAAAAGTGAAATCAAGTTAGTAATATTAAAAATAATGGGGGTTATTATGAAACATAAAGTAGTCACTGTTTTTTTATCTATAGTGTTTTTTATTATCTTAATTAATATTTTAGATTACATAGATTATTATTTACCTTTTAATACTACAGTACAAATGATTTATCTGTTTATGGTAATAACCATTTTTATACCTCTATCGATTTGTATGGCTTTAAAAGTAACAAATTTATCAAAGAATAGATAGACAAGACAGCTTTTAAATGAAAGGAGAAAAAATGAGTAATAAAAAAGAAAACATTAAAAGAGAAATGAAAGAAACTTTTAATAAAATCGCTAAATCATTTGGTGAAGTTGGGCCAAAATATTGGGATGAATTTGGTAATAGATTAGTTAAACTATCTAATATAAAAGAAGGTGCAGAAGTTTTAGATGTCGGAATGGGTAGAGGAGCTTCATTATTTCCAGCAATAAAAAAGGTAGGGGAGAATGGAAAAGTTATTGGAATTGATATATCAGAGAATATGGTAAAAGAAACCTACAAAGAGATATCAATTAAAAGTATTGAAAATGCAAAAGTTTTAGTCATGGATGTTGATAAACTTGAATTTAATAATCAGTCTTTTGACAATATAATAGGTGGTTTTGTTTTTGGATATTTTCTTTTTAGTGAGAATAGATTTGATGAAATATTAAGAGTATTAAAGAAGGGTGGACAAGTTGGCTTTAGTATGTGGGGTAATCAAGAAGATCAAAAGTGGTTAAATAAACTTATAAAAAGATATATCCCTGTTAATAAAAAAAGTGAAAATAAAGAAAAATCAACTATCCCTGATTTTAGTACAGTTGAAGGCGTGAAAAAAATACTTAATAACTCAGGGTTTAAAAATATAAAAGTTTACAAAGAAGAAAATAAAGTTATATACAAAGATAAAAATGAATGGTGGCAGGAAATGTGGTCTAATGCAGCTAGGAATACATTAGAAAAAATAGATAATTTAGGAAGAAGTGAAATTGAAGAATTTAAGAAAGAAGTATTTAATGAACTTGAAGAATTTAGATGTGAACAGGGATTTTGTTTTACAATGCCAGTAATTTATGCATTAGGCACAAAGTAGATACAATATATTTTTATTATCAATAGCAAATTCTTTTAATAAAGACCCGCACTTTTAATTAGGTAATAAGAGTGTTTAAAAGTTATTCTATCTAAAAGGTATAGAGTAGCTTTTTTTCTTTAATAGTATTTATTATTTGTTACTATCTATAGTATTATCATAATTTTCATATAAGTTTTATTATTATCTTAAAACTCTTTTCATTAATAACTAAAAGTCCTTCATTATGTAATATATATAATTTATCTAACTAGGAATATAATTATCTTTAAGAATATACAATAAATTGAAATTGTTAAATATTTGATATAAAATTGAATAATTACCAAGAAAATGGTAATATAAAAATATCTGAAAATTCAGTAAAAAAATAAGGGGGTGAAAACTATTAAAAATAGATTAGATACTTATTGTGGATTGTATTGTGGCAGTTGTGAAATTTTCATTACTAATCAGAAAGGAGAAGTAAAAGAAACTGCTAAAAAGTGGGGGATGAATCCAGATGATTTATATTGTAATGGATGCAAGACAGATACTACTTCAGTATTTTGTAGAAACTGCGAGATTAAAGAATGTGCAAAGAATAATGAAGTAGAATTCTGTTTCCAATGTAGGGACTTTCCTTGTGAAAAAATAATAGAGTTTAAAAATGATGAGAATCCACATCACACAATAGTTTTAAAAAATTTAACTTCAATAAAAGAAATGGGTATTAACAAATGGCTTAAAGAACAAGAAAAAAGATGGAGTTGTCCAAATTGTCAAGAAAATTTTTCTTGGTATGATGAGAAATGTCTAAACTGTGGTAGTTCTTTAAAAAGTTGTATTGATGATGAGAATGAAATAAATAAGTAGATTTAGGAGTGAACTAGGTTGAATAATAATATTGATAAAAGAAATAAATTAGAAGATAATGTATTTTCCTTTAGAACAACTAAGGATGGAAAGGTTTTTATTTATTGGTATGGAAAACAAGTTACCATTTTAAAAGGAAAAAAAGCTTTCAAATTTATGTCTAAAATAGATAGGGCAGATGAAAAACAAAAACAATTAATTATGGCAAAGGAAACAGGTAATTTTAAGAGAGGAAATGAGAAATAAATTTTAAACTTCTTAATATGAGTACAGTATATCATTATTATAAATATTTGCTATATGTTTAATTTAGTAAATTAAAAGGAGAAAAGGATGATAGAAAATAAAACTAATAAAACAAACAATAAATATTTAATTTATACTATTCTTATATTTATTGCTTTTATATCTATATATTATTTTTCGGTTGTTTATACTTTAAGTATGGAAGATAATAAATTTATGTATAGAACCTGGAGTTGGGTAGAATATTTAATAACTTTGTTTGCTATTATAGTAATTATAAAGAAATTTGATAAACTAAGATTTAAATATATTGGAGTTGGTTTAATACTAATCAGTATAAATTTTTTAAGTTTTCATCAAAGAACAGACTTAAAAACAGCAATAATAGGTTCATTTGTAACACTGATAGGATTTGTAGGGGGATGTTTATTAACAGGTAATGAAAATAGAAATAAATCATTATTTAAAAACTTAAATATTAAAGCACTGCCAAAAGCCTTTTTACTAGGTATCTTAATTGCAATACCCTTTGCATTATTAAATTTTATCTATTTTAGGTTAACAATTGGAACAGTTCAATATATGAATGTTTTTAAAGCAGCATTATTAGCCCTTGAACCAGGAATATCAGAAGAGATAATATTTAGATTTTTTATTATGAATGCAATATTTACTTTATTAGATAATAGGATTAAAAAGAAGTACATAGTGTTTATTAGTTTTTTCTTTGGTATAGTACCCCACAGTCTTATTCACTTTTCAGAGTTATGGATATCTAATGTGTCGGCAGCTTTTTTTATGTTGATTACAACTAGCTTATTATTTGGATTACCTATGGCATATTTACAATATAAAAAAGATTTAGAGACAGCAATTACGTTTCACTGGTTTATTGATTTTATAAGATTTATCGGAGGATATTAAAAATTATTATTTAGGTCCTACTTAAAGTGGGACTTCTTTTTATATAACAATTTTTTTATGTATAAGAAGACTGAATTTTACTATGCCTAGAATAGCACGCAAAAGAGGGGTAAATGGTAGTAAAAGTAGTAAAGGGCAGAAAAGAAAAAGAGGTATTTCAAATGAGCGAGTCTGTGTTTTATGTGCTATGGATAGGGTTGGCAATATGATGACAGAACTCATATGTAAAGGCAGGATGAAGCATACAGATATAGTAAGGTTCTTGGGTGTATCATATACAACACATTATCTCTTATCATAGCATACTAAAGAAGTGGATGGACAGATTTAATGGTGTGGCTACTAAGTATCTTTCAAATTAGATGTATTGGTTTAAATGACTCTAATACTTTTATACAGAGAAAGATACTATAAAGAGTAAGCATATTATAGTTCTGTCTCACACTTTTCATTGTGATACAAAACTAGAGGATTTTAAAAACAGGAAAGCAATATTTGTATAATAAATTGGTAGTATAAAGACGCATTTGTAAAATATTTTAAAACCAAGTAATTTTAGAGGGGGATATTTTCTTTGTTTATTCAGAGATGTAAGAATTGTTCAAAAGAATTCCAATGGAAGACTATTATTAATTCAATTTGGAGTGGATATAAGCCTATTGAGTGTGATAACTGTAAAAGTAAACACTACCCTAAGTTTATTTACCGTTTTATAGTCGCTTTAAGCATAGCTCTTCCAATATTTTTTTCTCAATTTCTTTACGGTATATTTAAGACATATCTATTTATTATACTTGCTTATATTATATGGGTTCTTGTAGTAGTATCTATAGCACCTTTTTACTTTAGATACTATATAAAAGATTAGTAAAATTGATAAACAATTGTTTTGTGGTTATATTATGTTGTATTATTTTTAAAATACGACATAATGGGATCTTATTAATAAGGTCCCATTAAAAACTCTTAAATATTTGTACAGGAGTATTTACCCATGGTTGCGTGGCAAGAACAGCTATTATTCTATCAAAAAGATTATCATGTAATAATTTCTAAAGAAGTTTTAGTGATTGAACTAACCATGAAAAAGTAATTATATAACTAAGTTTACTAAATTTAAAATCTTTATAAAAGGTAGTCTTACTAAGGCTTTTGTTTTAAAAGAGCAAAGTAAAAAAATATAATAAATAATAAAGTGTGACAAAAAAATCGTTTTGAAAGTGATAATATGTAAGAAAATAGGATATATGCCTATAATACTTTATTCTAGGGGGACAACTATGAAGAAAAAATTTATTATTACTTTTTGCTTTCTATTTTTTATAGCATTCTTATTTAGTGGTTGTACTAGTTCAGAGGAAAATATGAGTTATAAAGTTTCAGAGGACTTTGGATTATATGATTTTTATAATAAAATTGATAAGTCAGGGGAGAAGTTAGTAATAATATATGGTACAAAGGGAGATGAAAAAGAGACTGCTGATTTAAAATGGTATGGAGATTATATGAAAACTATAATGAGTATGTTCTCTGAAAATAGTAATAGCGATAATATTATAATAAAAAGTGATACAGAAGTTACAGATGCATTGATTAAAGAAAATAATATAGCTATTCTAGGAAAACCATCATTAAATCAGGTTTTTAAAAAGTTTAATAATAAGTTTCCAATTCAAGTAAATAATAATCAATTAATTGCTGGAGATAAAATATTCAAAGGAGAAAAGGTTGCTTATCATTATTTATTACCTAATCCACTTAATTCAAAAAAGTATTGTTGGGTAAATGGTGCTTTGGATAATGATATTATAAGATATATCGGACATTCATTTTGGCATGAAGACTATCATATCAAAATAAATGAAAAAGAGGAATATAGGGGTGATTTTGAAAAATCAAAGGATGGATGGACATTAAGTCTTGGTGAAAAAACAGTGAAAGATAATAACTTTTTAACAAAGGAAAGTAAGCATTTTAAATTTTATTACAGTCAACATAATACACATGTTGAAAAGGAAATAGATGATATAGTAAATAAAGCTGAGAAAAAATATAAGCAACTTTCTAAAAATTTGGGAGAATATGATGATAAGATAGAGTGTTATTTATTTATGGATTCAAAATTTTTAGTAAGGGGTATAGTTTATCCCTACGGTGAATTTTTAGGAGAAATTTATGAAGTACATAATAACTCTAAAAAGATTACTTCAAATAAAGAAAATACTTTGTTAAATAAACTTGGTTACAAAATATATAATATATTAGCACATAAAAATAAAAGACCACTCTCTAGATTTACTAATGATGGTTACTATTTATATCTTACAATTGATAATGAAAGGGCTAAAAATATAGATATAGAGATAAAAAAGATATTAAGTACTGAAAAGTATATACCCTTAACATATCTATCTGAAAATATTATTGATTCTAGTTTAAATGAAAACATTGTAAATAAAGAAGAATACTCCTTTACAAAGTACATCATTAAAAAATATGGCATGGATAAATATAAGAAGTTTTATAGTTTAAATGCTTTTAATAATTTAGAAACATCTCTATATAAGGTTTATAATAAAGAACTTATGATACTTGAAGAAGAATGGCTTGACTATGTTAAGAATGCGGATGTTACAAATGAAAATTAAAAAAAGTTTATTACTAGTTATAATACTTATATTTTTAACAGGATGTAGTACTATAAGTTTAGAAAATTTTGATGGAGATAATGCTTATAAGCATATAAAGAAACTTTCTTCAAATGAATATGAAGGAAGACTTCCAGGTACAGAGGGAAATAAAAAAGCTACTAAGTACATAGAAAATGAATTTAAAAAAATTGGATTAAGACCATTTAAAAAGGAGAGTTACTTACAATCATTTAGAGCTATCTCACCTATATTAGGAGAAAAGGCTAGTTTAAAGGTTATTGATAAAAATGGACAAACTATAAAGGACTATAAACTAAGAAAAGATTTTACTGAAGTAACTATGGATTATGCAAAGGGAGGAAAGATTGTAGGTAAAGGACTATATAATGAATCTTTTAATGACATTAAAACAAAGGATAAAATAATCCTTACCTCACAAAATCCCCACGAAGAAAATTTTAGTAAAATACTATTAAAGAATCGTGTTAAAGCAGTTATAAGACCATCGAATAAAAATAATAAAGGAATTAAAAATAATAGATTTGTTAAAAGTGTGGTACTATATAAAAAGCAAGATGAAAAAATAAAAGGTGAATTCATAGATTTAATAGTAAATAAAAATTTATTTGATGAATTAGTTAGACTAAGTAAAGAGGGTAAAGAAATCAGTATAGATTTAGATTTAAAATTCCCAGAGGTTGAAATGACTAATGTTATAGGTTATATCCCAGGAGAGGATAATAAACTAAAAAAAGAAACTATACTTATTAGTGCTCATTTAGATCATGTAGGGAAGGATCCTAATGGTGAAATATATAATGGAGCACTGGATAATAGTTCAGGAGTAGCTACTTTAATAGAATTAGCAAGGACTATAAAAGAAAGTAATATAAAACCTAAAAGGACAATAGTATTTGCTGCATTTAATGGAGAAGAAAGTGGTCTTCAAGGCTCAGAATATTATACAAGCTCAAGACCCTTTGATTTAATATTTACTAAGGTTATAAATTTAGATATGGTTGGTTCTAAAGAAAAGGTAAAATTAGAAATAAAAACTTCTCCATCCCAAAGTTCAAAGGATAAAGGTGAAATTAAAGGAGTAGGATTAATAAATACTATTAGAGATTTAGCTAAGGAATTGAATATTAATTATAAGATAAATAAATATTCTTTTGATGGTGATCATTTTAGTTTTTCAAGTAAGGGAATTCCAGCTATCACTTTAACTAATAATTCAAAGAAACTTATACATACACCGGATGATGATATATCAAATATAGATAAAAATAGACTAGATAAAGTAGGAAAGTTAGCTTTATCTATAGTTAATTATTATGCTTTAAATGCTAAGGATGTTAATAATATTAGTAATTTAGAGGAAAGAAAAATATTTTTTAAGAACTTCTTTATATTCTTACTAGTTTTATTATCTATTATTGTTTTATTTATACTACTTTATAAGTTAACTAGGAAAGAAAAGTTAAATAAATATTTTAGAAATAAACCTATATTTTCTACAATATTATTTCTATTATTCCTATTTTCTATATTAATTTTCAATAGTGATTATGAATATGAAAATTTTAATAATACAAGGATGGTTAGTACTAATTTTTATGAGACTAAGCCATGGAAGGTATCTGATAAATTAACAACTAAAAAATTTTCAAATATAATTGATATTGATTATGATAGGAAGTTAAGATGTATATTAGAGGATGAAAAAGAATTTTATTTACTTACACTAAATGATAAAGGTGAAGTTATTGAAAAAGAAAATCTAAACCTTCATGGTGAAGATTTAAAAACTTATAATAAAGATATCTTTTATAAACAGGATAATAAGCTATATAAGTTAGATGAAAATAACAATAAACATAAAATCTTAGATAACGTTGAAGGATATAATATAGTACAAAATAAAGAATATCAATATATAATTACTTATAATAAAAACAAAATAAAAATTAAGGGTAAAGATATAGAAAAAGAAATAAATGTAAATAATATATTAAATCTTAAGGCACAAATTGATGATAAGAATAGAATTTATATAGTTATTTTAAGAAGGAATAAAGAGCTCTATAATTTAGAGAAAATGTATATAAGTTCTAAAGGTAATATTTCTAAAATAAAAAAGGTTCATAAACTAACAAAGGAAAAAGACTTTAGATTCGGTATAGATAAAGCAAGGGGATATATTTTTTATAAGAGAAATAAAAAAGATTATTACATAACTTTTTACTTAGGCAGAATAAATAGTTTACAAACTAAAGAGAAAAGATTAAAAGTTACAGGTGAAAATGGAATTGTTATAGATACTAAAGGATTACCTCAAATAAAAAAAGGTTATAATTCACAAGGGAAATTAACTGCCATATATCATGGATTAGATAAATATAATCAAGGGTACATTAAATTACTAAGATTTTTTAATGGGGATATAACAGATAGAAAAACATTATATAATGATAAACAAAGAAATATAAAAAAGATATTGATTACAAGTAATGCAAATGATGAATATCTATTCTGGCAGGAAGGGAAAGATTCAAATATCTATGCTACTAGTTCAAATCCAGAGTTTGGTGAAGAACTATTAAAAAATAAAATATTAATAAGAATAGATAATATAATTCAAAATATTATACTAGCCTTTATTTTAGCACTTTTTAAATTACATTGTATTCTACCAGCCTTTCTTATATTAGTACTACTAAGACTTATAGGAAAGGGTAGATTATTAGAAAAAATATGGGTTATGGTATTAGGAGTAGTTATAAATATATTATTTGAAATATTTTTTATTACTAAAATTAATCAATTTATTTTCTCAAAAGAATATATAATTATTCCAATATTAATAGCTATACTAGCCTTAATAGTAGTTATCTTTTATAAGTATGAAAAGAATAATACTTCAATATTGAAGTTGTTTATAATTTTTATTATGATAAATTTTATCTTTATTACATCCCTTTATGCACCCTATAGTCAAGAGGGAGGACTAGAAAGAATACAACAAAATGAATATTTTAAATAGTAATGAAGAGGATGGTGATTTTATGGGGGGAAGTATTACTCAAATAAATCAAGACACATATTTATTAAGTGATAATAGTTCGAAATTATATTTAAATTCCACAGTTATTTTTACTAAAAAAGGACCTATTATTGTGGATGTTTTTAGAGATAAGGAAATGTTTAAACAAATTTGTAATTTTATTAATTCAAAGGGGTGGGACAAGCCATTAGCAATAATATATACTCATTGGCATATAGATCATACTTGTGGTAATCAATTATTTGAAAATAGTAGAATTATTTCTCATAAAGACACATATAGACATCTTAAAGATTTTATTAAAAATCATTTGAAGAGATTAAAAGAAAAAGGAATATTAGAAAATGATGTTATACCTTTATTACCCACAGAAACTTTTGAAAATGAAAATGTTTTAGATTTAGGAAATAAAACATTAAGACTAATTCACTCACCAGGGCATACATATGATAGTATCCTTGTATATGACGAAGATGAAAGAGTATTAATAGCAGGTGATAATATTATAGGAAAAGAAGTTACATTTTTTATGCCACCTGTAATACCTCCTGATAAATTAGATGCAAATCATAAAGACTTAGAAAAAACTTTTGAAATAATTAGTACTTTGAATCCACAAACAATTATTCCAGGGCATGGGAATCTAATTGGGGCTGAAAAATTACTTTCATACAACAAGAAAAGATATAAAGAATGTTTAGAAAAAATTTAATTTCATTAGAAGCTATATGGCATATTAGAATAATACAAACGCTTAATTTTATTTAAAAAGGAGGATAATAATGAGTGAAAAGGAAGTGAAACTTACAAATGCTTGTCCTATTTTAATTTCTGAAGATATTAAGAAAACAATAAAATATTATGTTGAAAACTTGGATTTACATATGCAAAGCATTATGAACATATTGAAAGCTTTGCAGCTTTGTATAGAGATTCAGTTGAATTAGTAGTTGTACAATCTAAATTTGGAAATGTTAAATCAAATACCAAAAGATATGGTTCAGGATATGATGTGTATATTGATCCTGATATAGTTAAGGGAGTAGATATTTTATATCAAGAATTTGTTTCAAAGGGTGTTAAAATAGCTTCAAAACCAAGTAAAACAGATTATGGAAGTTATGAGTTTGTTTTAGAAGATATTGATGGTAGGTTAATTGGAATAGGGAGAATATATGATTATAATACTTTTTTTCTAGATTCAGATAGAAAATAGTTGAAATTTTATATTAATGTAGTTTTTAAAAATGTAACAGTTTATGTAAGGATAAAAAAATAAGACGAGTTTGTAATTATATTGGAGGGATAATATATTGGGGATAGTAGAAAATAAAGCAAAAAGTGCTTTGCATAAGTTAAAAAGACGTAGTTTGCCTTATAAGTATGATTTAAACGTATATAGAGGGTGTAGTCATGGATGTAAATATTGTTATGCAGAAAGTAGTCATAAATATTTAACAAAGAAAAACTTTAATAAAGATATTTATGTTAAATCAAATATTAGTGACATATTAGAAAAAGAATTATCTTCACCTAATTGGAATAATGAAATTATTAATATTGGTGGTGTATGTGATAGTTATCAGAATATAGAAAAAGACTATCAGCTAATGCGTGAGATTTTAAAACTTATGATAAAATATAAAAATCCAGTAATCATTAGTACTAAATCTAATTTGATTTTACGAGACTTAGATTTAATTGATAAATTAGCAAATCTAACATATGTAAATATAGCTATGTGTATCACTTCAAGTAATTCTAATGTATCAAAACGTGTTGAACCGGGAGCTAGTTTACCAAAAGAAAGATATAAAGCTTTATGTGAAATATCAAAATCTAAGGCTTTTACAGGTTTTCATTTAATGCCGATATTACCCTTTTTAGCCGATGATAAAGATTCTTTAGAAACTTTAGTAAAGTGGGCTTCTCAGGCAAAAGCAGATTATATGCTAACTGGAATGTTATATTTAACTGGTGGGATAAAGAAAAGGTACTTATCGTTTATTAAGGATACTTACCCAGAATATTTAGAATCATATTCTACTTTATATCCTAAAGGTGGAGCAAATAAAGATTATAAAAGTAAAATCCATAATTTTTTAAAAAGTATGAGAAATAAGTACAATGTAAATAATAGTTACTCTATATTTCTTCCTAAAAACTAGATTTATGAACTAATACTATTTATTTATACTTTAAAGAGGTGATTTAAATTTGATAAACCCTTCTGATTTATATAAAAGAAGAATCGATTTTTATTCTAAGTTAGCCCCTAGGATATTAAAGCATATGGATTTAGTTGGCTATATTAGACTTATAATAGTAGTTATTACTATTATAAGTGGTGTGTATTTCTTTAGAGATACTAGTGATTATATATCCTTTGGGATAATAATTTGTAATATAGCTTTATTTATATATGCTGTTAATTTTCATAATAAATTAAAAAATTATCACAAGCATATATGTATTTTAAAGAAAATAAATGAAATGTCTATTGATAGATTAAAGGGGAAATGGACTGATTTTAGTGATAAAGGGGAAGAGTTTATAGATGAATTTCATAGTTTTTCTAAGGATTTAGATATTTTTGGAAAAGGTTCTCTTTATCAATGGATTAATTCTACAACAACCTATATGGGAAGAACAAAGCTTGCTAATATATTAACAAATCCAACAAAGGAAAAGGATGAAATTGAAAAAAGACAAAAGGCTATAAGGGAACTATCAAAGAAAAGATGGTGGAGACAAAGATTACAAGCAGAAAGTATGTTAGTTTTAGAAAAAAATAATGGTAGAGATAAAAGTAATAAAGATTTGTTAAAATGGGCAGTAGCTAAAAATTCAATTTATCTAAATCCTTATGTAAAATTTATAATAAGATTATTACCTATAATTACAGTAATTACATTTATATTATCAATTAATGACTATATTCCATTTAAGTTAGCATTGTTACTTATTATTATGCAATTTTTAATGCTTTTAGCAAATGCAAAAGAATTTAGCAAACAATTTGATTTAGTTTTTAAATATAAAAATAGTATAAAAGCATATGAAAAAATTATAGATCACTTTGAAAAAGGTAACTTTAAATCCCAATACATAATGAGTTTAAAAGATAAGCTAAGAAATGAAGTCGGTTTAATAGCCAGTAGACAACTAAAAAATTTAGATAAATTAGTAGAAAGAACTTTATATAGAAAAAATATGTTGTTTTTTCCTATAAACATAATAACTCTTTGGGATTATCAGTGCATGATTAAATTAGAGCAATGGAAAAAACAATCAGGATTAAGTATAAAGAGTTGGTTAGATGTAATAGGGGAGATTGAAGCACTTTCTAGTTTAGCTATTATAGATTATGATAATCCTAAATGGACAAAACCAACTATAACAGATAAAAGATCTGTTTTAAATGCAAAACATTTAGGTCATCCACTATTAACTAATAAAAGAGTATGTAACGATATTAATTTAAATGATCCAACTAAAATATTATTAATAACAGGTTCTAATATGTCAGGTAAAAGTACATTGTTAAGAACTGTTGGTATTAATTTAGTACTTGCATATACTGGTTCGGTTGTATGTACTAAATATATGAGATGTTCAATTATGAATATAAAGACATGTATGAGAACTAATGATAATTTAGAAAGAGGGATATCTTCATTCTATGCAGAATTACAAAGGATTAAAGTAATAATTAAAGAATTGAAAAAAGATAAGGAAGTATTTTTTTTACTGGATGAGATATTTAAAGGAACAAATTCCTATGATCGTCACATAGGAGCTAAAATGGTAATGAAACAATTACTTAAAAATAAAGCTATGGGATTAGTCTCAACCCATGATTTAGAATTAGGAGATTTAGAAAAGGAGAGTAAAGGTAAAATTAAAAACTATCATTTCCAAGAAAATTATAAAAATAATAGTATATATTTTGATTATAAGCTTAGAAAGGGTATTTCTAAAACAAGAAATGCATTGTATCTTATCAAAATGGCTGGAATTGAGATAGATGAAACATAAAAAGGAATTAATTAAATTAAAAGAGATTAATGTAGGTGATAAGTAATGGATAAAGAGCAATTAAATGAAAGTAATATTGGACGTTTTATCACGTTAAATAATCAATTATCCTATGAAGATCCATATGTATTAAAGAAAACAAAAGAAGTATTTTTAGAAGAAAATCAATATAATTTTAAAAATGGGAATTTATTAATCTTTGTATTAACACATAAAAGAGAAGATATTGGGTTTATTAAGTTCCAATGTAAAAATAGAATTATTTTTATCGATAAATTGTTTGTAAAAAGGAAATATCGAGACTTTGAAGCATATGAGATGTTATTAAACATAAATGATATATTTACTGAAAATAGAATTTTCAAGTATATAAAGTATATTGGAGTTAACGATAAACCAAAATTAATAGATGCTTTAAAATTCCATAGTTTTTTTATGGAAAAAGAACATATACAAATGGAAAAACCTTTGTCTAGTAAACATGAAGATTTAAATATTGACCTTTTTAAAAAATCTTTTCATGAAGTTAAAGATAAAAAGTGGATATATAATTTTATGAAAGAATGTATGATACCAGTCAAATTTAATTATAGTTATGAAGAAATACTACAAATTACAAAAGATAGTGATGATCTATAATTTATTTTTTATAAAGAGAATAAACCCTTAGGATTTATTATAGCCCATATAAATGAACAAAGAAATAAACAACAAAATAAAAAGGTGATATACATTGAAGAAGTGGGAATATTTAAACAATTTAGAAATAAAGGATATGGAAAACAAATAATAAAATTTATTATTAATAAAGGTAAAGACAAGGGAATGAAATTAGCTAGATTACATGTTTATAGAGACAATGAAGTTGCACATAAAATATATAAGAAATTAGGATTTTTTAAAGTAAAAAGTATAGGACACTGGATAAACAAAAGTAATTAAAAACGAAGCAAATATTAAAAAATTGTCATAGATAGATATATATAAATGAAAATAACTATTGACTAATAAAGTGTTAACGTGTAAAATATATATACAAATTAATTATGAGTGGATGAAGATTATTGGAGATATTCTTAAATGATACCGGAGAAGCAAGCAATAGACTATGCTATTGTCTATTACGAAACTTTCAGGGCTTATACAATAATCGGACACACCCCTGGAGAGCCCCTTTAATTAAGGGCATCGACGGAGAAACTTACAGCTAATGTAAGGAAGCTTTCAGATAAAAGGACAGGGTGAAAAGTAGCAATGATTTTATCATGCTATTTTTCACCTTGTCCTTTTTGTGTTGCAAAAAAGTGAAATACATATTCAATAATAAGAATTTTTATAAACACTATTAATTAAAGGAGGTGAGCATTAGATAATTTTAACTTGAAAACGTATTCTTAACAATAATTACAAACTTAAGAGGAGGGTTTAACATGGAAAATGTTTTATCATTATTTAAATCAGTAAGTAACTTTTTATGGGGAACGCCATTATTAGTATTATTATTAGGAACTGGAATTTTCATGTCTTTTAGATTGAAAGGATTACAGCTAAGAAAATTATCCACTTCAGTTAAATTTTTATTTCAAAAAAATGAAGGTGATGGAGATATAACTGCTTTTCAGGCATTAGCTACAGCCCTTGCAGCTTCAATAGGTACTGGAAATATTGTAGGGGTTACAACTGCAATAGCAGCAGGTGGACCTGGAGCATTATTTTGGATGTGGGTTACAGCATTATTTGGAATGGCTACTAAATATTCTGAAGCAGTTTTAGCTATTAAATATAGAGTTAAGAAAGAAGATGGAGAAGTAGCAGGAGGACCTATGTATTATATAGAAAGGGGTCTTGGTCAAAAATGGTTAGGTGTATTATTTGCAACCTTTGCAGCAATTGCCGCCTTAGGTATAGGTAACGCTGTTCAAGCAAACTCAATAGCAGGTGCATTAAAACAAAACTTTAATATTTCACCTATGATTACTGGTATAGTTCTTGCTGCATTAACAGGTTTTGTTATTCTTGGAGGAATTAAAAAAATAGGTAAAGTTACAGAAATTATGGTACCCTTTATGGCAGGAGGATATATACTAGGATGTCTTATAGTATTAGCACTAAATATCTCTTCTATACCAGCAGCCTTTGGACTTATATTTAAGCAAGCGTTTACTGGAACTGCAGCAGTTGGTGGTTTTGCAGGTTCAACAATTAGAGTAGCTTTACAAAAGGGTGTTTCAAGAGGAATATTTTCAAATGAGTCAGGGCTTGGTAGTGCACCTATAGCCCAGGCTGCAGCTCAGACTGAAGCTCCAGCACAACAAGGTTTAGTTGCTATGTTAGATACTTTTATTGATACTATAATTGTTTGTACTTTTACTGGATTAGTTATAATCACAACAGGAGCATGGCAAAGTGGATTAGACGGAGCAGCACTTACAACAAAGGCTTTTAATCAAGGCTTACCTGGACCTGGAGGATATATAGTTGCATTTGGAATTTTATTTTTCGCATTTTCTACAATTTTAGGATGGAGTTATTATGGAGAAAAATGTTTAGAATATCTTACTGGTAGTTGGATAGTAAAATATTATCGAATATTATGGGTTATTATGGCTGGACTTGGAGCGGTTATAAACCTAGAATTAGTATGGAGTGTTTCTGATGTAATGAATGCATTAATGGCATTACCAAACTTAGTGGGAATTATCGGATTAAGTGGAGTTGTAGTTAAAGAGACAAAGGATTACTGGGAAAGAAAAAAAGAAAAAGAAGCAGCTTAAAATTTTTAAAGGCTAGGATGAAATTAATCCTAGTCTTATTTTTATCTATATATATTCATTTTTAGTTAAATAATTAATATTTAGCTAATAGTAATTCTTTTACGACAAATTATGACAAACTATATTTTAATATTAATATATAATTATGTCATATTCGAGAGAGTTATGGTTTTATTTAAAAGAACATAGATTAGTTGATAGCTTTATAAACTATAAGGGGGATAAAGGTTTTGGAGGATTACAGTTTAAGAGAAAATGTTAGTATTGTCAATGAATGTTTAAAAAAAGAAATTGAAAAAGTGCGAAAAAAACTAAATAATTTAGTTATTAAGAAAAACATGCTTGACTCAGAAGTTATCAGATTAAGTGAGTATCTAGATGAGTTAATAGTTCAGTATAAGAAAGTGCATAAAGAAGATTGTTTTATTAAATTATCTGATGTATCTGGTATTCATTCAACCTTTTATTACTATGGTAAAAACCATTTATTTCCTAATATGATTAAGTACATTAATTATGGAATTAATAATAATGAAATGATTTATATTTCTATGAGGCCTGATTTATATAATGAATTATTAGAAAATTTAATATCTTTTAAAATCCCTAGTGACCATATTAAATTTTCTTCTGTAAAGGAATTAATTTCAAGTCATAAAATCGGTGGAATAGATGGTCTAAAGAAAAAAATAAGATTTTTATCTGAAGAAGTGTTAAATAAGGGATACAATGGAATACGATGGATTGGGGAACCTACATATGCAATAGAAGAAACTTCAAAAGATGATTTTTTAAATTGGGAAGTGGATTTAACAGAGTCATTAAAAAATACAAAAGCTTCAATTATTTGTATTTATGATTTTTATGATTATATGAGAGAAAAAAAAGTTATTGATAAGCAAGTAGTTGATGAATCCTATAATACACATTCCCATGTATTAAATAAATTTAATCTAAAAAAGAGTGATAATTAAATATATTACTTTATTGGTTATTGTTTTATTAAGATATTATCAGTAATAAATTGTGGAAATTGGAGGGGAAAGTTTGACATTAAGTAAAAAAAATATAAGGACTAGCTTTTATAATAAACTTTTCTTTTTGTCCATACCTATAATTATACAAAATTTGATAACGGCGTCATTAAATATGATAGATACCGTTATGATAGGAAGACTTGGAGATGAAGCAGTAGCTGGAGTGGGTATTGCTAATCAAGTATTTTTTCTTTTTATGGTTATAGCATATGGAGTAAATACAGGCGGGTCTGTATTTATATCTCAATTTTGGGGTAAAAAAGATACAAAAAATTTAAAGAAGACTGTTAGTATTATATTGATATTAGGGATAAGTATTAGCGTATTATTTTTAATAGGAGCATGCTTTTTACCAAAAACAATAATGAAATTATTTATTAAAGATATAAATGTTATAAAATTAGGATCTTCTTATCTAAACATTATAGGGATAAGTTATATTTTTACAGCTATATCTTTATCCTATGGATATTGTTTAAGAAGCATAGGAAAAACTTCGATACCTATGAAAATAAGTATATTTTCATTAAGTATAAATACTATTTTAAATTACATACTAATCTTTGGTTTTTTATTTATAAAACCCTTAGGGATAAAAGGTGCAGCAATAGCAACTTTAATTTCAAGGATTATAGAGACTTTATTATTAATTAATTATATATATTTAAAGGATAGTCCATTAAAGGTTTCAATATCAGATATCAAAGAAAAAAACAAAGAGCTGTTTAATAGATTTTTTAAAGTAACTTTACCAGTAATTATGAATGAAGGAATATGGGCTTTGGGCAATGTATTATTTATGGTTATATATGGTTTGTTAGGGACTGAAGCTGTTGCTTCTATACAAATATCAAATACAGTATATAATATATTTTCTGTAATTATGTTTGGAGTAGGAAATGCTTCTTCTATTATAATTGGTGAAAAAATAGGAGAAGAAAACAATAATTTAGCCTATAAGTATGCAGTTAAAGTTTCGATATTAACTCCATTATTAGGAGGAATATTTGGAGGCATTTTATATGGGATTTCTGAATATGTTATAACTTTATTTAATGTTTCATCAATTGTAAAAACAGATGCTATAATATTAATGAAAATGATAGGTTTATTTATGGGAGTTAAATTTTTTAATGAGATAATATTAGGTGGAGTTTTTAGAAGTGGTGGAGATACAAAATATTCTTTATATATTGACTTAATAGGAATATGGTTTATAGCACTTCCCCTTGGGTTTATAGGTGCTAAAATTTTTAATCTTCCAGTGTATATTATATATTTGATTATATCCTTTGAAGAATTATTAGAGGTTGGATTTGCAATAAAGAGATTAAAGTCAAAAAAATGGCTTAATAATGTAGTTAAAGGAATATAATCTTAACTAATTTTTAATATGAAATATGGGTATAGAAAGGGATTTATTAGACTAAAGATGGTGAAGGTGTGATAAAGATTGAAAAATATAGCTGTAGTTTCATTCTATTCAGATACAACAAATTTTTATAAAAGACTAATAAAAGATATCTTTAAAGATAGTGTTTCAATAAGGTGTTTTAGTTTAGAAGAAGGTTTTTTATGTGAAAAGATAAAAGGAGATCTTATCATTGTAACTTCTTATCATATACTCGGTGCGATAAAAAATCATGTTAATAGTCATTGTGAAATTATTATAGCAAATTGTTCAATGACAAGGGATGCTTTAGATAAATTAAAAAAAATACCTAAAAAAACAAAAGCATTACTTGTAAATAATTCTCCAAGTTCTAGTTTAGAGACTATATCTTTAATTTATCAACTAGGGATTGATAATATTGATTTAGTAAAGTACTATCCTGAAATAAATAATGTTCCAAAGCTAAAGACAGCTATAACTCCTAATGAAGAAAAATTAGTTCCAGATTTTGTTGAAAATACTATTAATATAGGAGATAAAGTTTTAAGTATTAGTACAATCGTTGATATAGCAACGAAGATAGGATTAGAGCATATTTTAAGAAAACCAGAGGTTAGACTATATTTTAAGGAAGTTGTATCAACAAACTTTTTCTTAGAAAAATTACTTGAAAAGGCAAATCAAGTCAATAATCAAGCAGATCTTCTTTTAGGAATACTAGATGAAGGAATAATAAGCATTACACCGAAAGGGACAATTGATTCATTTAATGAAAGTGCAGAGAAAATTATAGGATTAAAAAAGGAAAATGCTATTGGAAACTTAGTTAAGGATGTATTCCCTCAAATACCCTTTGAGAAGATTATAAAAACTGGTAAACCAATTAAAGAAACGTTAATAAAAATAAATAATAAAAATTATATTATATCAATGGTACCAATATATAATTTAAATTCTATATATAGAGTTGTTTTAATGGTTAAACGATTCTCAGACGTAGAAAAAAAGCAGCATAAACATAGGAAGCAGTTGTTAGGAAAAGGCCATATAGCTAAGTATGATTTTAGTGATATAATAGGGAAAAGTTCAAAAATAAGAAAATGTAAAGAGATAGCTAAACAAATGTCTCTGTGTGATTCATCGGTTTTAATAACAGGAGAAAGTGGTACAGGAAAAGAGTTATTTGCTCAGGCTATACATAATAATTCAAATAGAAAAGAGTATCAGTTTGTTGCTATAAACTGTGCAACATTACCTGAAAATTTGTTAGAAAGTGAACTCTTTGGATATGAAGAAGGAGCCTTTACAGGAGCAAAAAAAGGTGGAAAAATTGGATTGTTTGAATTGGCCCATGAAGGGACACTTTTTTTAGATGAAATTAGTGAGGTACCTATAAAATTACAGGCTAGATTATTAAGGGTATTACAGGAAAGAGAAGTAATGCGGATAGGGGGAGATAAAGTAATAAAAGTGGATGTTAAGGTTATAGCTGCAACTAATAAACCTTTAAAAAATTTAGTTAATGATGGGAAATTTAGAAAAGACTTATACTATAGATTAAATGTCTTGCCCCTTAGAATTCCACCACTTAGAGAAAGAAGAGAGGACATTCCTTTATTAATAAAAAGTTTCTTATATGAATTTAAAAAACAATTGGATATTTCATATGATGTTATTGAAAATTTCATTTATCATCATTGGGATGGTAATATTAGAGAACTAAAAAACTGTATTGAATATTTAATTCATTTAAATAAAAAACGTGTTGAGATTGATGATGTTCCCTTCTACTTTAAGGAAAAAGAAAACTTTGTCTATAATGATTTAACTAAAATTGAGAAAGAGATTATTGAAAATTTTAAACTTAACATTGGAAATAAGATAAATAAGTATATGTTTGTTTTAAAGGAATTAAAAATTAGTTATAAAAATAGAATACGCATAGGTAGAAGAAAGATTGCTGAAAAAGCTAATTTCAATGGTATATTTATATCAGAACAGGAAGTAAGGAGTATGTTAAAACAACTTCAAGGGTCACAAATGGTAGAAATTAATCCAGGAAGGGGAGGAACAGTAATAACTGAATTTGGGATAAAGACATTAGAATATTTAGAAAAAGGTTTAGCGGGTTAAATTGTATACAATTTAACCCGCTACATATTTAATAAAAATTAAGAAATCTTAATAAATGGCCATTCTAATCTTGGCATGAACATTGCAATTATATAAGGGAAATAATATTAAGGAGATGGTAAAGTGAATAAAAAAATAATATCTTTATTACTAGTATCAATAATGTTTTTTTCAATTATACTAACAGGATGTGGTGGTAATAATATCAAGACAAATTCTGATAAATCTCTATCAAAATCAGAAGAACAAGTATTAAGAGTAAATTTTAAGGCTGAACCTCCAGATTTAAATCCACAGACAACAACAGATGGAGTTTCTATGGAAATATTAAATGCAATATCAGAGGGACTTTTAAGAAATGATCCCGATGGTAAAATAATAGAAGGTTTAGCAAAGGAGTATGACATAAGTGATGATGGAACAGAATATACATTTCATTTAAGGGATGCAAAATGGTCTAATGGTGATAAAGTAACTGCCTATGACTTTGAATATTCATGGTTGCGAGCTATAACTCCTGAAACTGCTTCAGGTTATGCTTTTTTATTCTTTGGAATAAAGAATGCTAAGCCTTATTTTAATGGTGATATTAAAGATAAATCAAAGGTTGGTATAAAGGCAATAGATAAAAAAACACTAAAAATAACTTTAGAAAGACCAATGGGGTATTTTTTAGCTCTTACTACATTCCCAATATATTTTCCATCTAATAAAGCTTATGTAGAAAAATATGGTGATCAATTTGCTTCTGAAAAGGATAAGATGGTATATTGTGGTCCATTTAAAATTTCTAAATGGCAGCATGAACATGAAATCATATTAGAAAAAAATTCTAAATATTGGGATGCCGATACTGTTAGATTGAAAAGGATCGAAGGTGTTATGATAAGTGATTCAAATACTCCAGTTAATATGTATAAAACAGAAGAACTAGATGTAACTAATGTATCCACTGAGTTTATTGATATGTTTAAAGATAGAAAGGATTTTAAAAGTGAAGTAGGATCATTTGTAAGTTATATTGCATTTAATTGTAATGATAAGTATTTTACTAATAAAAAAATAAGAAAGGCCTTTTCTTTAGCAATTAATAGGGATTCTTTTGTAAACAAATTATTGAATAATGGTTCACTTATAGCTAGGGGATTTGTACCACCATCTTTTCCAGGAAAATCAGGGGGAGATTTTAGAGAGCAAAATGGAGATTTAGTAAAAGATGTATCAACAGAGGGAAAAAAAGGTCTTAAGGAAGCTAACAAATTATTAGACGAAGGATTAAAGGAAATAGGTGCTACGAGGGAAGATCTAAGTGAAATAAGGTTCCTTGTTGATAGCAGTGATGAAGTTAAAAAGTTAACACAGAGTTTACAGCAAATGTGGAAAGAAAATCTAGATGTGGATATTAACATAGAGGCTGTGACTTATAAAATTAGATTAGAAAGAATGAGCAGAGCAGATTATCAATTCGCTTTAACTAGATGGGGGGCTGATTATAAAGACCCAATGACATATATGGATATGTGGATAAATGGTGGTATGTTTTTCGATGTAGTAAACTGGACAAATAAAGAATATGATAAATTAATAAATACAGCTATGATTAAATTAGGCGATGAAAGAATGCAGGCTATGTTAGATGCAGAAAAATTATTATTAAAAGAAATGCCTATAACGCCTATTTATTTCAAGGCTAGTAATTTTCTAGAAAGACCAAATGTAAAGGGTATACTACGAGCACCAGCACAACCTACTGATTATAAATGGGCTTATATTGAAGAATAAAAAAAATATAAAAGAAATAAATACATTTAAAGAAACAAGGGATGAAATAGTATTAAAAACAATAGAATTAATAAAAATACCCAGTGTTAATTCCAAACCAACAAAAAAAAGGCCTTTTGGAAAGGGAATTGATGATGCTCTTAAGTATATATTAACCTTATGTAACGATTTAGGATTTCGGACTAAATATATAGATGGCTATTGTGGTTTTGCAGAGATAGGCGAGGGTAAAGAGATGTTAGGGATACTTGTGCATCTTGATGTTGTGCCAGAAGGGCAGGGGTGGAGTTATCCCCCCTTTGGTGCAGAAATACATGATGGGAAAATATATGGTAGGGGTGCTACAGATAATAAAGGTCCAATTATTGCAGCTATATATGCAATGAAATCAGTACTTGATAGTAAGATGAAATTAAATAAAAGAGTTAGAATAATTTTTGGAACAGATGAGGAAAGAAAACGGGAAGGTATAAAATATTATCTTAAAAAAGAGAAAGAGCCAACTCTCTCTTTCACACCAGATGCTGTATATCCTGTAATAAACTGTGAAAAGGGAAATATGATTTTTAAAATTAAAAGGAAATTTATAAAAAATGAAAATGAAAAAGAGCTAAAAGTAATTTATATAAAGGGTGGAACTAGGGCTAATATCGTTTCAGATTATTGTGAAACGTTAATAGAAATAAAATCAGAAAAACTTATTAGTCAGATAGATAAAAAATTAAAAGAATATTTATTAAAAACAGGTTGTAATATTAAAATGAATGTAAATAAAAGAAACATTACTTTAAAATCTTTTGGCGTTTCAGCCCATGGAGCATATCCCTTAGCAGGAGAGAATGCTATATCAAATTTACTTTTATTTCTAAATAGTATTAAAGATTTAGATGGAGAAATTAAAAGTTTTATAAACTTTTATTCAAAACATATTAATCATGAGTACAGTGGACATTCGTTAGGATGTAATTTAAAAGATAATGTATCTGGAGATTTAATACTTAATGTTGGGTGCGTTAATGTAAATACCCATAAAGGAGAATTATTAATTAATATAAGATACCCAGTAAGATATACATCTACTGTAGTTTATAATTGTATGGAAAATGTATTAAAGCAATATGGTTTAAAAATAGAAGAGATAAAGGATTCAAAGCCCCTTTATATGTCTGAAGATAATTATTTAGTAAAAAAGTTAATGAAAGTTTACTCACAAATTATGGGTAATAATATGAAACCGAAGACAATAAATGGTGGGACTTATGCTAGAACAATGAATAATACAGTTGCATTTGGGCCAATTTTTCCAGGGAAAGATGCTCATATCCATGAGAAAAATGAAAATATAGTAATAAAAGATCTATTATTAAATTATAAAATTTTTAAAGAGGTAATAAAAGAAATATGTAGTTAAGAATTAAGTCTAGTTATCTTTATTTTAAGGGGCACATATCTGTGTCCCCTTTTATTGTTCTTTTTATTATTCCTTAGAAGGTAAAAAGAGAGTATGTATAGAAGGATATATTTGTAAGGCAAAGGAGGATTAGTATGAAACTGATGGCAGATAAATTATTTTATAATTGCAATGTAATTTCCATGGAGAATAGAAGAATAGATTTTTTTGCAATAAAAGATGGGAAAATAATTAAAACTGGGGAAAACGATGAATTAAATGAATGGAAAGTAAAATCTAATGAAATTATAGATTTAGATAAAAAGACAGTACTTCCGGGTTTCATAGATTCACATATGCATCTTTTATCCTACGGAATAAAAAAGGAAAAACAAGTAGATTTAAAGAATGTTGAAACTATTGATGAATTGATAAATAAAGTAAAAGAATTTATTGAAGAAAAAAATATTAAACCAGGTGAATGGATAGTAGGAGCTGGTTGGAATCATGAGAAGTTTCCCTATAAAAAGTTGCCAACCAGATATGATTTAGATAAAGCTTCTAAAGAGCATCCAATGTTTTTTTATAGAACTTGTTATCATATATGCTGTGTTAATAGTAAAGCTTTAAAGGTTGCTAAAATAAACGAAAAAACTAAAATACCTGAAGGAGGTAACATTGATACAGACAAAGAAGGTAAACCTACAGGAATAATTAGGGAAAATGCCATTGATTTAATAAATGAAAGAATACCTGTTATAGATGATAAAGAAGAAATAAAAAAAATAATTAAAAAAAGTTGTAAAGATTTATCTAAAGTTGGAATAACTACTGTACATACTGATGATTTTTCCTATGTTAAAGATAGAAAAACACTTTTAAAAGCATTAAAGGAATTAGAAAGTGAAGGAAAGTTACCTGTTAGAATGATTTTACAATTAAGAGCCTCTAATATGGATGATTTAAATTTTTACAAGGAGTTAAAGATGCAATCTTGGCAAGGTAGCGATAAATTAAGATATGGGCCAATAAAAATTATAGGGGATGGTTCACTAGGATCTAGGACAGCAGCATTAAATGAATCATACAGTGATGAATTAGATAATAAAGGTATACTTACAATAGAACCTAAAAAATTAAGTGAAATTATAACTAATGCTTTTAAAAAAGGGTTTGATATAGCTGTACATGCAATAGGGGATAGAATTACTGATTTGATATTAGACATTTATAAAAGGAATAGTACTCTTATAAGTAAAAAAGGGTTAAGACCCTCAATAATACATTGTCAAATTTCTAGTGAAGATATTATAAATAAATTTAAGGAAAATAATATTATAGCAAACATACAACCTATATTTTTAAATACTGACTGGACTATGGTAGAAAAAAGAGTCGGTAAAAAGAGAGCTAAATATAGTTATTGTTGGAAAAAGTATTTAAAAAGAGGTGTTCTTTGTGTAGGAGGATCAGATGCTCCCATAGAACCATTTAATCCGATTTATGGTATATATTCAGCAGTAATTAGAAAGGATTTAAGAGGCTTTCCAAAAGGTGGGTGGCAATCAGAGGAAAAATTGTCAGTGGATGATGCTATAAAACTATTTACATATAACTCAGCTTATTTATCAAAGGAAGAAAATATAAAGGGAAGTATAAAGGAAGGAAAATATGCAGATTTTATTGTACTATCAGAAAATATAAAAGAAATAGCTAAAGATAAAATTAAAGATATAAAAATAATCAAGACCTATGTTGGAGGTAAGAGAGTTTAGGAAAATTACAAAATTAGTAACGTTAGATATTTTAGTTTTTATTATTTTAGTAGTTAATATAATAATAAAGACTTAAAGAAAAAATAAATGAAATAAAAATCAATTTAGGAAGGTGGATTATTAAATGGGTTTAACTCAAAATGAATATTGGGATAAAATTGCATTTGATAAAGAATTTTTTACTCCATTTCAAATTGAGACCTTTAAAAAAAGTGTTAAGAAAGAAGCAAGGGTACTTGATATTGGGTGTGGATATGGAAGAACACTAAATGAACTTTTGTTAAATGGATATAGTAACTTATATGGAATCGACTTTTCTAAAGAGATGATAAAACGGGGAAAATTATTAAATGTAAACCTAGATTTAATTGTTCAGAAAAATAGGAACTTACCTTTTAAAGATAATACATTTGATGCTATAATTTTATTAGCTGTATTAACTTGCATACCCTTTGATAAGACCAAAGATTTTTAATTGATGAGATAAAATGAGTGTTAAAAAAAGATGGAGTATTGTATGTTAATGATTTTTTATTAAATAATGATGAAAGAAATTTAAATAGATATAATGCTTTTAAAGAAAGATACAATAAATATGGAGTTTTTGAATCTTCAGATGGTGGTGTATTTAGACATCATAAAGAAATATATATATAAAGAATGATATCTTCCTTTGAAAAGATTAGATATAAAAAAGTTGTATATACAACAATGAATGGTAATAAATCAAAAGGTTTTTACTATTTAGGGAGAAAAAAATATTAGTATTTAAACAAAGCTTTCATTATTCTAAAAGTATGAGAAATAATGAAGGCTTTGTTATTAGAGAGTTTAAACTTATTAAAGCTTTTGTTCATCTTCATTAATTAAATCTTTATATTTAATAATGGCTTCAGATATTGCCCTAGCACATTTATTTTTACCCTCTAGTGATTTTAAATATTTAGTATCTTTATTGTTACTTAGATAACCTAATTCTATAAGTACCGATGTGGCATTGGTATTTTTTAAGACAAAAAGTTTTTTCTCGGATTCATATTTTAAACCTCTATTTTCTGTAAAGTTAATCATTGTAAGATTATTACTTATAAATTTTGCTAATTTTTCATCTTCAGTATCTTTAAACCTACACCATACTTCAGAACCTCTAACTTTAGGTGAATCATCATAATAATTACAATGTATTGAAACAAAAATGTCAGCATTATTATTATTAGATATATCACATCTTCCCTTTAAGGAATCAGGTTGGCTTTTCCAGGGAGTAGTATCATCCTTTCGGGTGTATAAAATATTTATATCTTGATTTTCTAATATTTGACCAATCTTAAGAGAAACATCTAAAGCTATATCCTTTTCATACACATCTAAATTTTCATTATAAGTTCCATTATCATATTCGCCATGACCAGCATCTATACATACTGTAAATCGGTCCTTAGATAATGAAGGTTTTAGTGAGGTGTTATTTTCTGTTTTAGCTTTGAAATCATTATTGCAACTTCTTATTAAAAGAATAGAGCATATCAAAATCAGAAAAAATAATAAGCTGATAAATCGCCTGCGTCGTTTTCTTCTGGCAATTCTTCTTTTCTTTCTTAAACGGATTCGTCTATTTATTTCTTCAGAAGTAAGTTGTTTATATTGCAAAGAATCATCTCCTTATGTATGGAATGATTTAATTTAAAAAGCAGATTAAAATTAAATAGATTAACGAATCTAGTATACTTTACTTACCATTAAGTGTCAACTAATTAAAAAATTAATATTTAGGCTGTTTAATTTAAGTATAATATAATAAAATATAATTAAATTTTTATTTTAATATAGGAGCATTCCTGTTATAAAGTAAAATGAGGTTTGAAAAAAATAGAACCTCACGGTAAAATTTGAGATGTAAGTTGCTCAGTAGGTAACTACAAATCAAATTTTACAGGAGGTTTCTATAATGAAGTATACACAAAATTATAAGATTTCACAAGTGACAGAAAGAACATTAATTATTGGGGTTGACATAGCTAAGAAAAAACATTTTGCAAGAGCATTTGATTGGCGAGGAATAGAATTAGATAAAGTGATTAATTTTTCATCTAATTCAAAAGGATTTAAAGAATTTGACCAATGGGCTCAAGATGTTGCAAATACTCATGGTAAAGATAAAATAATTGTAGGTTTAGAACCTACAGGACATTATTGGTTTACATTTGCATCATATGTAAGTAAAAGAGATAAAAAAATTGTACAGGTAAATTCATATCATGTGAAGAAAGCTAAAGAACTAGATGATAATACTCCAAGCAAAAACGATCGTAAGGTCCTAAAACTATTGCAATGCTTGTTAAAGATGGAAGATATCTAATACCTTATTTTCCAAAAGGGAAATATGCTGAAATGCGAAAAGCTTTTGAAATAAGGGAAGTTTATCTAAAGAAAATGTGGTCGGTTAAAAATCGTATTAAAAGATGGTTTGATATATATTTTCCAGAATTCACACAGGTATTTAAGAGTTGGGAAGGAAAAACAGCTTTAATGACACTTGAAAATTTTCCAATACCAGGAGAAATAGCTAGTATGAGTGCAGAAAATATTTTGAGTGTATGGAGAAAAAAGGTGAAACGTGGAGTTGGTATTAAAAAGGCGAAGTCCTTAGTAGATGCAGCTAAAAAATCAGTAGGAGTGACCGAAGGTCTTGATATGGCAAAGTATGAATTAGAGTGTATTTTGGATGAATATAATGCAATACGCAGGAAATTAGATAATACAGAACAAAGAATGGAAACTTTATTAAAATTAATTCCAAAAGCAGAAAAAATATTGAGCATAAAAGGAATTGGACCTATAACTGCTGCAGGCTTTATTGCAGAAGTTGGTGATATATCACGTTTTAATCATCCTAAACAAATTATAAAGCTTGCAGGGCTTAATTTAAGGGAAAATAGTTCAGGAAAACATAAAGGAAAAACTACAATTAGTAAACGTGGCAGAAAACGCTTGAGATCTTTGCTTTTTAGAGCGATACTACCATTAGTAGGTAAAAACCAAGAATTTAAAAAGCTGCATAAATACTATACAACAAGATCTAAAAAACCTTTAAAAAAAATGCAGTCACTTATAATATTATGTTGTAAGTTAATCAGAGTATTTTATGCATTAATAACTAAGGGATTAGAATATAGTCCAGAGAAGTTAATGTCAGATATTCATAGACCTAAAAATTATAAACAGGTAGCATAAGAATAACATCGCTCAAAAAAGAATACATCGGCTGTAAAAGGGTGTCAAGGGCAAGAAGCAAGTCTTTGCAATGCAAACCCTTGACACCCTTTTACAGCCGATGTAAAGAGCAACTAGGCGATGTTAAGTAAAAATTTTAAATATTCGTTTTTAAATCTAATGTTTTAGAATGAAACTTGATAAAATGAGCCGGATAAGTCAGCGAAGATATAATCCATAAGGGCAATGACCCAGTAAAGGAGCATGGCTGACGTCCACCTCATGGGAGGCTGAACGAAGGAATTTAGGCTACGAGCCAGTGAGACATGGGAGGTTGCGCCCCCTGAGTAAATGTGGATTCCTGATGGCCAAAATATGGAAAATTAAGGTGAGGTTTATTTGAATAACCTTTCATATTCCATATATATACATAAATGTAACCATGAGGATAATTATTTAGAATCATTGCTTGAATTGAAGGTGAAATTCTAAGAATAAGTGAGAAAAACGAAGAAAATAAAAGTATATAGAGGGAGGATTTATATGATTTTATATATAAAAGATGTTTTGAAATTAGAGGAACTTAAAGGGTTTAAAGTAATGGCAGGGAAAGAGGGGCTTACTAATGAAGTAAAGAGGGTTGGTATTTTAGATTATGAAACTAAAGAGATGATAGGAAAAAATTTCAATAAAGGGGAATTTATAATAAGTACTTTACTTATTATAAAGGATGATATTAATAAATTATATAGTATAGTAAAAGAACTAATATCTATAGGAGTCAGTGGATTAGCAATTAAAAATATATATTTCAATAATATACCAGAAAATGTTATTAAACTTGCAAATGAAAATGATTTTCCAATAATGATATTTAGTGATACTTATTTTGAAAATATTATAACTTTAATAACTAATATAATTAATGAAAAGGAAGAAAATAAAATATTAGAATTAAAGATAGATAATATCTTATTCAATGATTTAAACCCTAGGGAGATTAAAAAAATTGCATATGAAATAAATGAAAGTTTTAAAGAAAAAAATGTAGTTACTTTTATAAAGAAAAAAAGTAACAAAAAACTAAAAGGACAACTAACTATAACTGATGATATTTATAGTAAAATAATAGCTTATAAAAAAGGATATCTTATTATAGATACATTTGAAAAAATAGAATCAAAAAGTATTAAGGATATTATCCTTAAGAAACTAGAAAACCTAGGGATTACAAAAAATGACTATTTTATAGGAATAAGTTCTTTACATGAGGAATTAAAAGAATTACATTTAGCAATAAAAGAAAGTATGTACTCTTTAAAATATTCATCAATATATGATAATAATATAACTATTTTTAATGAAATTGGAGCTAATAAAATATTATTACCCCTTATTGATAATCCATGGATTGAAAAATATTGTGATGAGATGATAAAACCAATAATAACTTATGATAATAAGAATGATACTGAAATGTTAAAAATGGTTAGATCATTCATAGAGAATAATGGTAATATTAAAGCTACAGCAAAGGAAATGCATCTACACGATAATACAATAAGATATAGATTAGATAAAATAAAAGTTTTATTAAACAAAAGTGTAAAAATTAAACATTTTTATGAAGAACTAGCCATTGCAATTAGGATATATAATATTAAAAAGAAGTCTTTGTAAATATTACAAAATTCATAATTAATAATTTCAAAAATTACAACCCCTAAATCCTTTTAAATATAGTATTATATTAATGAAGGAGGTGTAATTATGTATAAACAATTAAAAGCAGATTTAGCATTATTATTTGTAGCAGTAGGATGGGGGGCATCTTTCATATTAACTAAAACTTCACTAACTGAATTAGCTACATATAATTTTCTAGCAACAAGATTTATTATAGCATTTTTATTATCATCTGCTATATTTATAAAAGAAATGTTAAAGATTGATAAAAAGACTTTTAAAAATGGAAATATACTAGGAATTATATTATTTTTAAGTTTTGCATTACAAACAGTAGGATTAAATTATACATCGGCATCAAAATCAGCATTTATTACTGGATTTAATGTTGTTTTAGTACCTATAATGGCAGCTTTAATGATAAAAAGTATTCCTAAGAAAAAAACTATTTTTAGTGTGTTTTTAGCTTTTATTGGACTTGGAGTATTAACATTAAACGGTAGTATAACAGGTATAAACATTGGTGATTTATATACCTTGATTAGCTCTATATTTTTTGCATTGTATATAATATATGTAGGGAAATTTACCCATGAATCTAAATCTGTCCCTTTAGCTGTTTTACAGATGGGAGTAGTAGGTTTTTTAAGCTTAATAACATCTTTTGTATTCGAAAAAACAGTATTACCTACTCAAAGTAATGTTTGGATAAGCATACTTATATTAAGTGTGTTATGTACCTCGGGAGCATATATAATACAAAGTGTTGCACAAAGATATACTACACCATCCCATACAGCTTTAATATATACGGCTGAACCAGTATTTGCTGCTATATTTGGGTATGTTTTATCAGGGGAAGTATTGACTACTAAGGGAAAAGTTGGAGCTATTTTAATACTTTCAGGTATGATAATAACTGAATTAGATTTTACAAAAATATTTATAAAACAGAAAAGAGTGGCTAAAGTGAAAGAATAAAGCTAATACTTTATTAGATTTTTAATATTATAACTTAAATAAATCTTAAAAAAACTACTTAATACACTCGAATTAAGTAGTTTTTTTTATAAATAAAATATATTTTTGTTCAGGTAAGTATACTACATATCATAAATAATCTTATCATAAATGATAATTACTATTCTAATATTCAGGATATATCTAATTATGGAAAATAGGATGAAGGTTGTAGAACTTATAAAAGATACATACATATGATTTGTTTTGATAGCTTATTATAGATCATGCTATTATTGATAAAATATGGTGATGATGCATTAAATAATACAAATCCAAATAACCTTGGAAACCAAAATCGTATTAGGATATTAAAAAATAAATTTTAATTTATTTTTTTCGTTGATTTTATTGTAACAAATTTTTTTAGATATGATTTTTAAAAAATTTATAAGGTTTATATAAAAGATAGTAAATATGTTTATTATATCAGATTTGGGAGGCATATAAGCTAGCAAATTAAAATTAAATTTAGGATTTTACAAGCTATTTAGGAACTGATAGTATAAATATAGAAAAAAATACAAAAGAAGAATTACTATGGTTAGTGGAATGATTTTATATTTTAAAAAATAGGGGGATTAATATTGATTCATATAAGAGATTATTATTTTGAAGATGAACTAGAGTGGCTTGATGTACATGCTAGTGTAATGGTTGATTCATATGCATGGTGGACTGCTATACATAAAAAACCTGAGTATGAAAATAATCTAGTAGATTTAGTAGCTATATGTGATGATAAAATTGTAGGGTTTATAACAATAGAAATAAATTCACAGGTTTTAAAAAAATTAGATAACTATGGTTTTGTATGGGAATTTGGAGTACATAGGGATTATAGAGGTAATGGTATCGGTTTAAAATTAATTAAAAAGGCACATAAAATATTAAATGAAAAATACCAAATTAATAAAACTATTTGGTATTCACAGGATGAGAATGCTAAAAAGTATTATGAATATATAGGAATGAAGGAAATAGATAGACATTGGCAATTTAGTATAGTTCCTGATGATAAATTAAAAAAAGAATTTAAAAATAATGGTTTCAATTGTTGGGAAATTAGAGGGTCATGTTCAATAGATGATTTTGATAAAGTGAAAAAAAAGTATGATGTGATAGAAGATGATGACCCGATTAATCCTAAAATTTGTGTTGGATACGAGTTAGTATTATAAAAGCTATTAAAACTATGAAGAATAATTTCTTCATAGTTTTTATTAGTCTTAGATAGACAATAAGGTCATACTTTACCAAATATTAACTTACATGATACAATTAGTAAAGGAGTGTATATAAATGTGTAAGTTAAGTGTTAAGGAGGTTTCAATGAAAAAGGGAATTAAAATTTTTATAATGATTGGCTTATTAATATTTCTTGTGAGTTGTAAAAATTCAAAATATTTAAATAACAAAAGTATAGAATATAAAAATCTTTATAATGGATTTGTTTTAGTAGCAGGCAATGAATCATTACCTCCAAAAGAAACACTTGTATTTAATTCTAAAACGGATTGGGAGAAGTTTAGTAGAAAAAACTTTCCAGGGATAAATGGAATTATAACGATGTTTGATAAAATAGATTTTTCAAAAGAGTGTATTGTCTATACACTTACTATTAGTCCAAAAAGTGGTTATGGTTTATCTAAAGAGATTGAAAATGTTTATATAGACAATAATAAATTAATAGTTAAATATAAAACCAATAATACCCATAATGTATATGCATTAAATAAGTATATCGATGAGTATAATTTAAAGATTATACATCCATACATAAACATAGTCAAAATAGAGAAAAAATACATCCCAGATGATTTAAAAAATATATATGTTTTAAATTGACATAATATATATAAATTTTTAAGTATTATAGATGATTGACAAAAGGATTTTAAAGTTATCCACAGAAAAGAAATAAAAAATATAAAAAATCTAAATTATACACAAAAAAATGAGCATAGAAAATAAGCCAACATAAGAGTAGGCTTTAAAAATATTTGATTTTCCAGTTAAATATTTCAGATGAAATGAATCTTTATGCAATAAATTTAGTTAACTTA
>VEND01000157.1 GCA_009711765.1 Bacillota bacterium
CAATAAAAAGCTTCTCGCTCGACTTGCATGTGTTAGGCGCGCCGCCAGCGTTCGTCCTGAGCCAGGATCAAACTCTCAAATTTAAAAGTTTACCTGTTACTCATAGTAACACTAACGTGTTGATTTATAATCAACTTGGGATAACTCAAAATGAATTATCTATAATTGTTTAATGACTTCGCACTGTTCAATTTTCAAAGATCAAATTCTTGTGTCGTCTTTTGTGACGACTCTTATAATACTATCAGATTTGTCGAAGTTTGTCAAGAGTTTTTTCTTGAAAACTTTCTGCGCTTTCCTAAGCGACTCTTAATACTATAACACCTTGTAACTAATCTGTCAATATTAATTTCATTTTTTTTATTAAAATTTCTGGTTCATTCTTTTATGAACAGTATAATAATAATGTAGTTATTATATTTATAATTTAAACTAGACCTAAAATTTACTAAAATAAAAAACTTTATATAAATATAAAACACTACCGCTCTTGCCGGTAGTGCTTTATATCCTTTTTCTTTTATCCCCATTGGTTAATAAAAATTTTACTTATTTTACTAACTCTTTTCCTTTATTAAATGCTTTGATATTTATATCTACAAACTTTTCTTTTACCAATTCTTTTATTACTTCTTCCCAATCCACTTCATCTATACCTAAAGCTTTAACTAGACTTCCTAGCATCATAATATTTTGTACTCTAATATTTCCTAATTCCTTTGCTAAATTAGCAGCATTTATTACTGTCGTATCTGCTTTTTCACTTAAATCCTCCAATAACCCTTCAGGATATTCATTTTCACCTATTAAAATCGGTACAGATGGTATTCCATAATCATTTATAACGAGTTTACCACCTGGTTTTAAATGATCTATCCATCTTTCAGCTTCCATTTTTTCAAAAGCTACTATTATGTCCGCTTGTCCTTTTCCAATAATTGGTGAGTAAACTTTATCACCATATCTTACTTGGGTTGTAACACTACCTCCACGTTGTGCCATACCGTGAACTTCTGACATTTTAACATCATATCCTGCTTTAATTAATCCTGTGGATAATACTTTACTAGCAAGGATAATACCTTGACCTCCAACTCCTACTAATAAGATATTGTTTTTATTACTCATTTTTCTCACCAGCCTTTTTTATTGCATCAAATGGACATATTTGAAGACATACATCACATCCAACACACATTGTTTCATCTATTATAGCACCTTTGTCTTCATCAAATGATATTGCAGGACATCCTGCTTTGATACACATTTTACATTTTTTACATTCTTCACTATTTACTTCACATACTTTTTTATCTAATCCGTATTCTTCTATTTCTTCCTTATTAGATTTCTTTAATACACAAGGCCATTTAGTTATAATTACCATTGGTTCATCTGTTTCTATAGCTTTGTCTAATGCTTTATTAGTTTCATCTAAATCTAATGGGTTAATAACTTCTATATGTTTTACTCCAATAGCTTCACAAACTTTTATTAGATCTATTTGTTCAGTTTTTTCTCCCATTAATGTATAACCTGTTCCTGGATTTTCTTGATGTCCTGTCATACCTGTTATTCTATTATCTAAAATAATAGTTGCTGCATTCCCTTTATTATAAACGATATCAACTAAACCTGTTATTCCTGAATGAAAGAACGTTGAGTCTCCAATTACACCAAATACTTTAACATCTCTACCATTTTTCTTACTTGCTACACCGAAACCATGTCCAGCACTTACACTAGCTCCCATACATATACAAGTGTCCATACTTGAAAGTGGAGGGGCAGATCCTAGAGTATAGCAACCAATATCACCAGTTACTACAACATTTCTCTTTTTACTTAATTCATAGAACAATCCTCTATGAGGGCATCCTGCACACATAGTCGGTGGTCTTCCAACTATTTTTTCTTCATCTCTTTCAACGCTTTCTCTTTTTTCACCAAGTAAAGCCTCTGCTATTATATCTGGATTTAGTTCACCAATATTAGGGATTAAATCTTTTCCAGTTACTTCTATGCCCATAGCTTTCATTTCTGTTTCTAAATAAGGTTCAAGTTCCTCTATTACATATAATTTATCAACTTCATTAGCAAATTCTTTAATCTTTTCCTTTGGTAATGGATAAGTAAATCCTAACTTTAGATATGATGCATTATCTCCGAAAACTTCCTTTGCATATTGATATGCTACTCCAGAAGTTACAATTCCTACTTTCTTATCGTTCCACTCTATCCTATTAAGCTTAGTATTATTACTAAATTCTTCTAATTTTTTAAGTTTATCTTCAACTACAACGTGTAGTTTCCTACCATTAGCAGGTGTTGCTACATATTTAGGTATATCTTTATTATACTCTTTTATACCTACTTCTTCTCTATCTTCAAAATCTACTACACCTTTACTATGACAAATTCTTGTTGTCAATCTTAATAAAACAGCAACATCGTATTCTTCACTTAATTTTAATCCTTCTTTAACATAATCCTTTGCTTCTTGACTGTCACTTGGTTCTAACATAGCAACCTTTGCTGCTTTTGCATAATATCTATTATCTTGCTCATTCTGTGAACTATGCATTCCCGGATCATCAGCTGATACAATAACACATCCTCCATTAACTCCTGTATAACCGAATGTGAAAAGTGGATCAGCGGCTACGTTAATTCCAACATGTTTCATTGCAGCTAAACTTCTTGCACCTGCTATTGAAGATCCTATAGCAACCTCTAAAGCAACTTTCTCATTAGGTGCCCACTCTGAATAAATTTCTTTATAATTTGCTACATTTTCTAATATCTCGGTACTTGGAGTTCCCGGATAAGCCGAAGCTAACGTTACTCCCGCTTCATAAGCACCTCGGGCAACTGCTTCGTTACCAGTTAAAAGTTTTTTCATACAATACACCCCTTTACATTTGTTAATCTTTATTTATAAGCAGATATAACACTACCTAATGCGATAGAATTTAATTTAGCTTCATGTGTATCAGCTCTTGAAACTAAAACAACTGGTGCTTTAGCACCCATTATTATACCTGCAGATTTAGCCTTAGCAAAATAAGTTAAACTTTTTCCTATACCATTTCCCATTTCTATATTAGGTACTAATAGGATATCTGTATCACCTGCTACCTCACTATTAAAACCTTTAGTTTCTGCTGCTTCTTTTGATATAGCTAAGTCTAAAGCTAGTGGTCCATCAATAACTGTACCATCTTCAAACTTTCCATCTTTCCATAACTGTTTTATTTTATCAGCATCAACAGTTGCTGGCATTTTAGGATTAACTTTTTCTTTAGCAGCTAATATAGAAACTTTTACATTTTTATTACCTAATGCTTTACTTACTTTAATTGCGTTTTTTGTTATTTTAACTTTTGAATCTAAGTCAGGTTCAATATTCATACCACCATCAGTTAAAAATACTAATTTATGATATGTTGGTACTTCGTATACCATAACATGACTTAATAAACTATCTGTTCTTAACCCATAGTCTTTATTTAATACTTCTTTTAATAAAATAGAAGTATCTATTAAACCTTTCATTACAAAATCAGCTTTTCCCTCACTTACATATTTAACAGCCTTTACTGCAATATCTGTTAAATCTGTTAAGTCAACCTTTTCATAATTTTCAATCTCTAAACTCAATTCTTTAGCTAATTTATTAGTCTTTTCAATATCTCCAATTAATATTGGTTCAATAAGTTCTTTTTCAGCTGCACTAATAACAGCCTTTAATACCTCTTCGTCATGACAAGCAGCTACAGCTAATTTCTTTGTTTGCTGTTCTTTTGCCATGTTAATCAATTCATTTAAATTCTTCATTCAAGTCCTCCTTTCAGTTATCATATGAAATTTCAAATTTAATAAATCGTTTTCCTGATTATATTTTAACATAAATACTATAGTTATTTCAAAATTTTTTGTAAAGTTTCTAAAAAATTTTATATGGCGGTTTAATTCCAAAAGTTATAATTGTTCATATAATCGTTGATTTCATCAAGAACATCATCAAAATATTCAACTATTTTTGAAAATTCCTTATAAAGATTTTTCTTATTTTTATTTTTCTTTAACTTATTACAGTACTTATTAATATATAATATTTTATTTATTGATTTATCAGAAAGTATATAATTATTCTTTATACTTTTTAGAAAGTTATATAACTCAATATTATTTAAATTAATATCTTTAGTACCTTTTAAATCCTGTAATAATAAAAGTATATCCTCCTTTGAATACTCTAAATACTTAATAATATCTTCAAATTCTTTAAAATAATTATCTTTTTCACAATAAATTTTTAAGCTATTTACATAATTGATTAATCTGTCAAGTCTATATTCATATTTTAAAACACTTGACATCTATATTCCCCCTTTACTTACCTTTATATATATATATATACATTCAATAGCATTATATGTGACATAAACTTTTCATAAAAAAACAAGGCTTAAATTAAGCCCTGTTTTTTATACGTTCTAATTCTCTTTTACATGCTATAGTAACTTCATCATAAGGTTTTATTCTATTTGCTTTGTTAATATCTTTACTTGCATTATCAATATCATCTATTTGTAAATAACACATTCCCCTATTACAAAGTAATTCATGGTCATCAGTTTTTAACTTTAAAGCTTCAGTAAACTTTTGTATTGCTTGTTTGAATTTAGAAACATTAGCTAAACTTAAACCTAATTCATTTAATGTATCAACTTGTTCTGGTTTTATGATAAGCACATTTTCAAATTCCTTTATAGCTTTAGAATATTCCCCTACTTGTCTATAACCTAAGCCTATCATAAATAATAAATTCCACCAATCACTATATTTCTCTTTTAATGGTATTAATTTTTTTAATCCCTTTTGTATATTCCCTCCAAGTATTTCTGAATAGCCTTCTTCATAAGTAACATCGTCTTCTATAGCCACTAAAGCTTCAGTCACTTCTGCATTTAAATTCTCTTCTTCATTCAAATGTAAAAACTTCTCCCACATTATTTGTGCCTTTTTAAACTGCTTAGCATTCATATAATGAAAACCTAATTTATAATAAGCCATCACATAATCTGGATCTATATCAATAATTGTTTCAAATAACTCTGTTGACTTTTTAAAAAATATATTCCCTTTTTTTATTTCCTTATTTTTATATAATTTCTTAGCCTTTTCTTCTAAAGCAAAACCATAATTATATAATCCCTCTACATTTTCCTCATTTAGTTTAATTAAACTTCTTAAATATATTAACCCTTCTTCAAAATCATCCTTAATTAATTGTACTCCTTTATACAATATATATTCTTCAATATCACTTTTATAATTATAAAGTATCTTTTTATATTCATTATTAAATTTAAATTCAGGGTCTACTCCTATTGTATAAATAATTCCCCTTATAACAGATGTGATTTTAATCTCTTCTTGTGCTCTTTTTTCTTTTATTTCATTAACAAGTTCATCAATAACTATTGGTAAAGGTGTTTCTTCCTTTATCTTATACCCATTTATTTCTAAATCTGAATTAGGCTTCAATTGTATAAAGGATAAATTATCTGTTTTCAATTTAAAATATTCTTTTACATTAGTATACATACTATCACCCTTTTTTATTTATACATATTCCTCATAAAATTTCTTTTTCTTCTAGTACTAGTACTTAGAGTTTTAAATAATACTCCCCTATAAATCATAATAAAAGAAAATAGTATTTGACCTATTGCATATAGTGCTATTCCCTTTATTGACAAATCAAAATTGAAAGATAGATTTATAGTAAATATATCTAAAAGATATTCTCCAGTTGTTAAATATAAAATCCCCATAAAAATAACATTTGGAATGAACCATTCTATCCAATTATTTTTAATAAAATCAAAGGCATAAAGTATAGTTTCCCAAGGACTATATATCTTTTGATATATAGCTTCTGGTAACGGGTTTAATAAAATAAGTATAAGCACAGTAATAATTGTACTAAATAACCCACTTATAATATAGGAACTAGCCATAGGTCTTAATAATAAACTTGCAAACAACTTAGCAATCCAACCTATAAAGAAAACTCCATATATTTTCCATAAGTAAATTTTAAAACCTTCCTTCAAATCATCTAAATCAAATTTTTCTCTACTTAAAATATTATCTAATAAATATAAATAACTTGAAATCATTGCACTTGTTGCAATAAATAATACTATTCCACTTAATATACCCAAAATACTTCTAGCTATCAACCCTACAAATCCATATAATAAAAGATTTAATGTAGTATATAAAAGACCTGTAAATATAATTAACCAATTGTTTTTAAATAGGTTAAAAGTTTTTTTAAAGGTATTTTTATTAGTGTAAAATAAATCATTTAATAAACTCAATCTTATCCCTCCTTTTTAAATTCCTTTGTAACATTATATACATTAGCCCTTGTAAATACTCTCTTTTTATTTGAGTAATCAAACAGCACTATTGTATCTTCTTTATTAAGTTTATCTATGTATAAATCATTTTTTATAAAAGATATAATATTAATAGTAAAACTTTCAAAATGTACTTTGTTTATAATTTTTTTAGCTGGTTTGTCTTTAAATTTATCTAAGTATTTATTAAGATATTTTTTGTTTTGTAAAAAGTTATGTCTAGCTTGTTTAATATATTCAGTATCATAACAGGTTATATAATCTGGTAAAACATTTGTATGATTATCATATAAGTAATCATACTTAATAACTTCATTAAATAAATCTATATATTTCTCTATCTCTTCTTTATAAAACTTATAAATAATTTTATATAGTTTTTTCTTACTGTGGGATATTAAATGATAATTATTCTTTTCCCAAAAGCTAGCAAAATCACTATAAAATTCAAAGGGAGTACTATGAAAATTATTTATAATAAATTTTACAGTATTTTTAAAACTAATCTCATTAGCATATTTTTCAACTAAATCTTCAATTGTTTTTAATTTTAGCATTTCTTTATACTTTATAAAATCATTTTCAATAACTTCATAGGGTGGTTTATTTATATATTTAAACCCATATTCTTCTTTAAGCTTTCTTAATTCTGATCCCTTTAATAATTTAAGAAATCCTAACTGAAGTTTATCAGGAGATAGATTATAAACATCATTAAAGGACTTTTTAAAGCTTTCATAATCCTCAAAGGGTAAACCTGCTATTAAATCTAAATGTTGATGAATATTTTGAAATTCTTTTATTTTTTTAACTACACTGCTTAATTTATTAAAATCTGTAGTTCTACCTATAGCTTTTATTGCTTTTTCATTTGTTGTTTGAACTCCTACTTCAAATTGAAATAGTCCTTCTGGTACATTTTTTAAAAAGTCAAGCATTTCTTCATCTATCAGATGCGCTGTTACTTCAAAGTGAAAATTTATATTTTTAGGATTTTCAGATATTACAAACTTCATAATATCTAGGGCAAATTCTTTATTTGTATTAAAAGTCCTATCAACAAATTTTACTTGTTTAACCCCAGCATCAATTAATTTTTTTAAATCATTCTTAACTCTTTCAATAGAAAAAAATCTTACTCCCTTTATTGTTGAAGATAAACAAAATTTACAATTAAATGGACATCCTCTTGAACTTTCGTAATATACTATCTTATTTTTATACTCTTTTAAATCTTCATTAAAAGGCGATGGTATAGAATCTAAATTATCAATTAACTCTCTAGGAGAACTTTTTATTATTTCATTTTTTTCTCTATAAACTATTCCATCTATATCTTTAATTTGTTTATTGTTTTTATATGTCCATAGTAACTCCTTAAAAGTTTTTTCACCTTCTCCATAAACTATTATATCAATATAGGGGTTTTCCTTTAATATATTTTCACTATTAAAAGAAACTTCAGGTCCTCCAAGAATTATTTTAATATTAGACTTAACCTTTTTCAATAGCTTTGCAATATAAAGAATCTTTTCTATATTCCAAATATAACATGAAAATGCAACTACTTTAGGATCTTTTTTAAAAATCTCTCCAGCTATAAAATCAGCGTTTTGATTTATTGTATATTCATTAACCTCTATGTTTATATCTAAGTCATTACAATATTCTTTTATATATCTAATAGAAAGTGATGAATGTATAAACTTTGAATTTAAAGTATTTAATAAAACTTTCATTTTTTCCCTTCTTTCATTTAAATTATTGCCATTATATATCAGACCATATACATTATAACATAGAAAACATTCCATAATAAAACCTTACCCAATGGATAAGGTTTAATACTTATAACCTATGATATGTAAATATCTAATATCCTTATATTTGTACTTGCCTAAGGAATAGTTAAATCTATCTATTGTATGGGCTGCTATATATATATTATTTTCCATCCTTGGTTCATCTATTCTTACTACAATTGGAGTATGATTAAATGAATTATCTAAATCAAAATTTAATTGTATTATATCACCTATTTGTATTTTATCAATAGATGTTTCCTCTGCAATAGGTCCTCTATCTTTATTATTAATAAGAAAATCATATAAAAAATTAACTCCAGTCCACGAAGCAGCTCTTTTATTTATATTTTTATAATACCATCCTATCCACTTTTTATAATTCATAGGACATCCCCCTGCAAATAAAACTTGAGAAGCAAAATTTGTACAATCCCCTCCTAGATAGTCAAAATTATAATATTTAGGATTTCTTTTCAAGGCCCATTTCTCAGCATATCTATAAGCTTTTTTCCTATTATATGGATAAATTCCTGTTTTAGTTTTATGAAATTTTGCTTTCATAAAAACCTCCTAATATAATAAATTAATTTAATTAATAACATTATTAGTATATAATTGAATTATAAGAAATATTATAACATTAAAGTAGTTTATGTTATAATATTTACAAATACTATATGGAGGTATGTCTATGTCATATATGACTATACGCCAGATAAGACATCAAATGTGTCTTAATAAGCTTAGAGACTTAGGATGTGAAGTTGTATCCCTTCAAGGTGTAATGTTTTATGTTAAATATTCTCTTGATGATTTTAAAATTTCTTATATGTATCACTCAAATACAGATAATACATATTACCTAGAAAGAATTAAACCTTACGTTGTATCTGCTGGCGACTTAAAGTCTGAAGAAGATGTTGTTAATGCAATAAAAATTGATATACAACAATTTAAGAATGCAAAAAATAGTAAAAACTTCGAAACTTTTATTGAGGTGGATACTGAATTATCAAAAACAGTCCGTAGTTTTGAAGATTTATTTCTGTATTATAATATTTCAAGAGAAGACACCGAGTTAATAAAAGACGAAATAGATAAAGTCAAAAGCTTATTAAAAGAAGTTAAGGATAGAAGTAAAAGAGTGTTTTATCAAAAAGATCCAGATAACATTTAAACCTGTGTAGGACACAGGTTTTATTTATATAAGATTTTTTAGTTATTATGAAGGTATTTGTTATTTAATGTAGAAAATATTATATGGAAACTGAAAACAGTAGAGGAAGGAGAGTAAAAATGCAACAATTTGACAGAATATCGATTGCAGAAATATCAAAAAAAGATATGCTTATGATTCTAGAAGCTCTTGAATATACAGGAAAAAATACTGATATAGACTCTTTTATTGAACTAAAGAATAGTATAATTAAGGAATTAAGTTCCTTAGCAGAGGCTAGTGAAGAAGAATTTGTTAACTATCTTAAGGATTAATAAAACACCCTTTTAAAGGGTGTTTTTAAATTTAGCAAATCTATATATTCCAGTTTTAGTTTTTACATAGCTAATTAAATAATTTTTATAAGTTATCTTCTTTATTATAATGGCCCTGTTTAATAAAGTATGATTAAACTCTTCTCCTTCTTTAAAAGCAAATATATCAGGCAAATTATACTCATTAACTTCAAGACTTTCAGGGTTAACCCTTCCTTTTCTAAGTTTTATTAAATACTTACATAAAACTTTTATAAATTCCTCATCCTTAATAACATATTTAAACTCTTTTTCTAAATAAATACCTTTAATAACATTTACAAAAAAACTACTGTTTTCATTACAACTTTTATTTTTTAATATTTCTAAAGTATGTATTAAATTTGTAAATTTCTTTCCCTTTATCCCATTTAAAATGTTAAGTAAATTAATCTTTTCTCTTTCAAAATCAAGGCTATATTTACCAGGATATGTGCTTAATTCAAATCTAAAATAATCTTTATTAGTATTAAGAAAATTCCTTTGAGACATATGGATTATTTCTTCTTTTAAGGATTTTAATAATTTTTCATAATCTAGGTCATCTTTATTAATTAAACTAAATAATACTTTAGATAATATAATGCCTTCTAAAAGGTTTTTAATATTTCCAGTAGTAAATAATATATTCTTTATAACCTCTTTTTTTATATTTTCATATTTCTTATTAGAAATGACTATAGCTAATATCCTAATAAAAATACTTTCATCATCTTCTTGCCAATATATAGATTCTTTATTTCTTGTAAGTATATTAATTAAAGATTTATTATTACCATGTCTGTAATACTTCCATAAATTTAGTTCCTTTAAAAATCTATCATAGTTTATAGAAACCTTAACTTCTTTTTTTGAAGGATACAAAGATTTTATTGTTATTATTAATATTTCAACTAAATAAGACCATTGTCCTTTTTTTCCTGAATATATAATTGATTTATTCCCATTTATAAACTTTTCAAATTTAAAAGCATCCTCTCTACATGCATTTAATATCATTTTATTTATTTTTTCTTCTGTCATAAAGTCACTCCTTAAATTAAGCTAACTTTAGTATAGCAGAAAAGATTAAATATGTGAAAAAATCTAGGCTAATTAGCCTAGATTTTCTTTAATTTCTTCATTAACATCATTCTTTGATTTTTTAAGTAAAATTATACCTCCAACAATTAATAATGCTGGAAACATAAGTTCTCTAAATAAACCTACTATTTCATAATTAAACATATAATGTAATCTTCTTAAAACTTCACTTAAAAATACTATACTACCAAAGACTACTAACCCTATACCTACGTTATAATGATTAAATTTACTTACATCCATATCATAAACTAAATCATCATTTATAGTATCACCTTTTTTAATTCTCTTTCTTATATGATGAGCATCAAATAGACTATAGAACCATATAATTAAAGCTATGACAGTTAAATAATCAATTGAATAAAATATATTAGGTATAATTATCATAGCAAAGAAAGCTATCATAAGTTGTAATCCTCTTTTCATTAGACCTAGATACATATGTCCTGCCCCTGGTAATAAAGAAAAGAGTACTGCCCAAAATGAATTATATGTCTTTGGACTTTCCCTGGTTATATTTATATTTTCTAAATTTTGTCTTTCTAGGATTTCCTCCTCTGATGTGCATTCTTTACAAACTATTTTTCCCCTTTGATTAATAGCACATTCTTTACATATGGGTTTACCACAATCAACACATCTAAAGTTTGCTTCCCTTTCAGGATGATAAGTACATTCCATATCTTTCCCTCCTTATTTTATGAATTCATCAATAGATAAATCATCTATTGTACTATCAATAATTTCACTAATTTTACTTATTGGTCTTATGAATGTTTTATTAATTTTATAGGTTTCATTATATATATTTTTAGATAAAATATTCATATCCCCTATGGTTGTAAAATTTAAAAACATGATAAGTAAACCTGCTGCAACAAAACTTAAACCCCATCTTTGTGTAGTTATTCTTTTTATCCTTTTTAGTTTTTCCTCTTTATTAATTTTATTCATTAACTTTTCTGTAAAATCAGAAGGTGGACTTATAAACTCTGATTGTGTTTTTAATGCCTTAAATAAATTTTCCATTTCTCTATATTCTTCTTTACAAGATTTACACTCTTTTAAGTGTTTATCAACCTTCATCTTTTGTATTTCATTAAGCTTATCTTCATGATAATAATCCGAAAGGTTTAATATTTCTTTACAATCCATTCATCGCCACCTCCAAGTTTTTCTTTCTTTAGTTCATCCTTTAAGTTTCGTCTTGCTCTATATAATCTAGTCTCAACTGTTTTTCGTGGTACATCTAATACGTTAGCTATTTCGCTATAAGACATTTCATTAAAATGATACATAATTATTACTGTCTTATACATATCTTTCATATTGCTTATAATGTTATGTATTCTATCCTGGTATTCTTCTTTTAGTAGCTTTTCTAATGGTAAATCCCTTTGTATATTATCATTAAAAGCTTCGTTTTCTCCAGTGGTCATATTTTCCCATTCAATAACATTAGGACGCTTTTTTTTCTTCCAATCTAAACAAGTATTTGTAGCTACCCTATATATCCATGTTGAGACTTTGCTTTTAAATTTAAACTTATCTATTTGATTATAAATTTTAATAAATATCTCCTGAGACAAATCTTGAGTCTCTTGATAATCTTTAGTAAACTTATAAGCCATAGCATATATTCTATTTTTATAGTTATCCACTAGTTGAGAAAAAACTTTAGAATTTCCTCTTTGTATTTCCTTAACTAAATACTCATCATTCATTAAAAACCACCACCCTGGGTAACCACATCATTTAACGCTTATAGAGATATCACCATTTTTAGTGTTTATTTTAAATAAAGTAGTTGATGAACCTATTGAATCTTTGACAACACTTTCTGAAGACTCTACTTTTATATTAAAATCAAGGTCTGTAGATATATCTCCATAAATAGAGCTTAACATAAATTCTCCCTGCTGATTTTTAGGTATAATTATGTCTACATCTCCATATTTATTTTCTATATCTATTTTTTCATCAATTATTTCATTATTACTAAATTTTATATCTCCATTTTGGTTTATTATAAAAATTTCTTCTGATATGTCATATAAGTACAAATCAGAGTACTTATTATTTACTTTCAAACTTCCCTTTACTTTTTCAATATCAATTTTTCCATTATTCCCTACTACGTCTAAATCCCCATCTATATCATTAATTTCTATATCACAATATTTACTATCAATAGTCAAATTCCCAGTTATATTTTCTGAAGATATCCTATCGTGTGTATTTGTTATATTTACATTTCCTACTATATTCTTTACTATTACATTATCATAGGTATTATTTATTTTTATATTCCCTTTAATACCCTCTGTTAATATATCACCATGTTTATTACTAATCTCTATATTTCCTTCTATATCAGTTAAATCTATTTCTCCGTAGGAATTTTCAATAGATAAATCACTTTTTATATTACTTGTGAACACATTGCCATGTTTATTTTCTATACTTATACTTTTTTTCATATCCCTTATATCTATATCGCCATATTTGTTTTCAATATCAATTTCTACATCATCTGGAACTTTTATTGTCATATTAGTCTCTAAATCTTTTATCTGATTATTTTTTATATACCTATTACTTAATGATTTTATAAAAAAAGTACTTCCACTTTCTTTAACTTCTATTATATTGTTAGATATTTTATTTGCATAGTCCTCATCATTATGTTTCATTAGTATTTCTGTTTGTAATATTAAATTTTCAGAAGACCCTTTAACTACATTAATATCCCCATATGCATTATGTATAATGATTTTTTCTTTGTCCTTTATATTTATTTCCTTATCAAAGGAAAAATTAGAATCATACTTATAATTAAATATAAAATCATTAGTATCTAATATGTTTATACCAGATATATAAATGCCAAACTCTGAACCTATACCTATCACAATTAAAATTAATATAATAAAAAATACACTACCACCACTTATTTTCAACTTAGTATTTTCATCATACTTTGTGCTTTTTAGTTTTGTAAATATTAATTCTAAACCTAATAAAATAATGAATATAGGCCATATAATAGATAATATATATGAAAGCTTAAAATCATAAAAATTATCTATTAAAAACATACTTCCTAAAGTAATAAGTAATATTGCCAAAGTAAAAATCCCTACTTTTTTATTCTTCATATTTATCCCCCCCCTTTTCCATATTCATTAATTTAGACGAATGCATATAAAAAAACCCTTCAAAAAATGAAAAAATAATAGATAAAAATCTATTATTTTTCATTCTCATATTTATTTTTATATTTAGTAGTGTATTCTAATACTCTTTTAGAATAAATACTTCTAGCAGGATATTTTCTATGGTCCCTTGATGCTACGTATTTTTCTAGACCATTTTGTCCTCTATTATAAGCTGTTAATGTTTTATGCATATCATTTTTATAATACCCTTTTAAATATTTTAAGTGTGTTGTAAACAAATGTATATTATATTTCGGATCAAATAAATCATCAGGATCATATTCAATATTTAAATTTTTTGCTAATGCTTTAGCTGTACAATCCATAATTTGACCTAGTCCTCTTTCTCCTGATGTTCCTACTAACTCAGGATTAAAATTACTTTCAACTTTCATAAGTCCTAATATTAAGTAAATATTTAAATTCTTCTCTTCACATTCACTTAGTAAGTATTTAGCCTCTTTTTTAGTAAGTTTAGCTTCTTTAATAATAAAATCTATTTTTCTGTTATCTTCATTTATGTCAATTTCATCATTTTTTTCCTTTACAGATTCACTATTACTTTTTACCTCTTTACTTATGTGCTTTACTTTCTTTTCATATTTTATATTTAGACTTATATCTTTTTTATCATTTTCACTGATAGTTTCATTATTAGGCTTTAATGATATTTTAGTTTGACTATTATTATAAGAATTTAAAATTGCTCCAAAACCTAATAAGGATATAACAATAAGTATTAAACATATTTTCTTTTTCATTTTTCCACCCCTTTCTTTTTAACACACAAAGGGTATTATATTAAAAATATTGATAACCGTCAACTATATTACATAAAATTAACCAAAATCCCCAATATGATTTATATCCAAATTTATTTTTTTTATTCAAAAAAATAAAACAGACATCTAAAAGATGTCTGTAAAATTTTCTTATATTTACATTTTTTCTGGAGCTTCTACTCCTATTAAATAAAGACCTGTCTTTAATACAATTTTTGCACTTTTAACAAGTAATAATCTCGCCTTTTTAAGTTCATTATCATCAACTAATATAGGACACTCATGATAGAACTTGTTAAATGCTTGAGCAATATCAACAATATGTCTTGTTATAATTGACGGTTCATTCTTTTCCATAGCTGCTATAACTATATTAGGGAAATTATCTAATAATCTTACCAAATTAATTGCTTCTTCATTTGTTAAAAGAGAATAGTCTACATTCTCATCAACTTCAATTCCCGCTTTAGATAAAACACTATTAGCTCTAGCATGGGTATATTGAACATATGGACCTGTTTCTCCTTCAAATGTTAATGCTCTATCCCAAGAAAATACGTAGTCTTTGATCCTGCTATTAGATAGTTCTTGAAATACAACAGCTCCTATTCCAATTTGTTCAGCTATTTTATCCTTATTTTCTAAATTAGGGTTCTTAGAACCAATTATTTCTTTTGTTTTTTCCACTGCCTTAGTTAGAACATCCTCAAGAAAGACTACTCTTCCCTTTCTAGTAGACATTGTTCCTTCTCCAAGACTAACCATTCCAAAGGGTACATGTATACAGTCTTCTGACCATCCATAACCCATAAGGTCTAAAATCTTTTTAAGTTGCTTAAAATGTAAATTCTGCTGAGAACCTACTACATATATATTTTTATAAAAATCATATGTTTCTTTTCTGTATTTTGCAGCTGCAATATCCCTTGTTAAGTATAATGTTGAGCCATCCTTTTTCTTTATTAATGCTGGTGGCATATCATACTTTTCTAAATCTACTATCTTAGCATCCTGGGAATCAGTTAATATTCCTTCCTTTTCCATTAAATCTACTATTTCTGGCATCTTATCTGAATAAAAGCTTTCCCCTGCTAAAGAATCAAATTTTATATTTAGCATATCATATACTCTATTAAATTCTTTTAAACTTACATCCCTCATCCATTGCCATAATTCTTTTGCTTCTTCATTATTGTTTTCTAACTTATAAAACCATTCACGAGCTTTATCTTCAAGTTCAGGGTTTTCTTCTGCTTCTTCATGGAATTTAATATATAATTTTAATAATTCTGGTATAGGATTGCCTTCTATAACTTTTCTATCTCCCCACTTTTTAAAAGCTACTATCAATTTACCAAATTGAGTTCCATAGTCTCCTAAATGATTAATAGCTAGAGCATTAAAACCTAAATAATCATATATTCTATATAAAGAATGTCCTATAACTGTTGTTCTAATATGTCCTATATGGAAAGGTTTAGCTATATTAGGTGAAGAAAATTCTACTATAACATTTCTATCTTTTCCTACGTTTGTAGCACCATATTTATTATCTTTACTATTTACTTCCTTTAGTACTGATTCTACTAATACTATTCTATTTATAAAAAAGTTTAAATACGGGCCTTCGTTTTCTATCTTTTGAAAATATTTGTTATCACCTATTTTATTAACTAATTCTTCTGCTATCATATTTGGTGCTTTTCTAAATATTTTTGCTAATCGAAAACATGGTATAGCATAATCTCCCATATCATAATTTGGTGGTACTTCTATAAGATCTTTAATTTCATTTTTATCTAATTCTTTTACATTCTCACTTACTAACTCTATAACCTTTTGTTTAAAATCTATCATTTTTTTACCTCCTTAAATTTTTATGTAGTATAAATAAAAAAACTCGCCTCTAATAGAGACGAGTTATACCCGTGTTACCACTCTTTTTGATACTACTGTATCCACTTAAACCCTTAACGCGGGATACGACTTATCCTACTTATTTCAGATAGTTTCTCTGGGGTTCTTTTCAAATATACTTAAGTTTCAGGCTCTCACCTTCCCTGAATCGCTTTTAACTATATATATATTTTACTCTCCCCTTCACCGAATTTAACAGTTCAATTTACTGGATTATATCATATAATCTTTGTTATTTCAAGTGTTTTTATTCAAAAGTTACTTTAGATTTATCAATAGAATCTATATCTTTACAGCCTGTTAAAATCATTGCTTTTAATAGTTCTTTTCTCATTTTATCTAAGGTTACTTTTACTCCCTCTGAGTAGCCTCCATATGCTCCTATAATTACTGGTCTTCCTATTAATACTCCATCTACTCCTAGAGCTAATAATTTAAATACATCTACTCCTGAACGTATGCCACCATCAGCTAGGATTGTTATTTTTCCTTTAACCTTATCTACTATTTCTGGTACTACCTTTGCTACACCAGGTGTATGGTCTAGTACTCTTCCTCCATGGTTTGTTATTACTATAGCTTTAGCTCCTACCTCAACTGCCATTTCAGCCTCTTTAGGTGTCATTACTCCCTTAATAATAAAAGGAATATCTGTCTTACTAATAATTTCTTTTAAATCTTCTTTTGTTTTTGGTCCGACAGGTTGTCCCTTTAATGCCATAGTTATTAGACCTGCACCGTCAATATCTACTCCTATAGCTAAAGGATTAACCTTTTCAGCCATCTTAATTCTTTTTATAATTTCTTCATTTTCCCTTGGCTTTATAAAAGGTATCCCCTTAGCATTTTTAATTTTCTCAAGGCCAACTTTATACATAGAAGGATCTGCAGTATCCCCAGTCATTGCTATTGTTCCAGCTAAAGTACTTCCCTCAATAACAGAATCAACATATTCTTCTTCCGTAAGATATCCTCCCATATTAAAACTACTTCCCGTTACTGGCGCAGCCATAATAGGCATATCTAATTTATTGTTAAATAAATTCACAGACGTATCTGGATCTTTACAATCATGAATAGTATTTAATAAAAGATTAATCTTTTTTAATTCCTCAACATTATTCTTAAATGAACTAGCAGTCAAAGCTCCTCCCATTCCAGGAACTTCACCTCTACAGGCTACCCCATTACATATAGGACATACCCTGCAATATCCTTTCATTCTTTCTCTGGCATTATCTCTTATCTCTTTTATGTCCATCAAAACCCTCCTAATCATTAGTATTTAATATTTTATCATATATTTAATATCTTTAAGTTTGTAAATATTTACTACTCTAATAGGGACTCTTTTATATGTCCCTTTAGTTTATCTAATGAAAGTCTTTTTAAAATCGTCCAATTAAGGCAATTATCACAATAACCAAGAACATATACACTTCCATTTTTTATATTTATTTTTCTTCTATCTTCCCTATCCTTTATTTTAAAACCACACAAGTTACATCTCCACTTCATTTACATCTTCCTCTTTATTATTTATCTAAAAAATAGTCTCCACTAAATTCAAAAGCCTTGTCCATATCTAAACCATTAATTGAATTAATTTTTTTATCATCTACTTTAAAAACTACACTTTCTATATCTTCAAAGAAAGTTAATGTGTTTACTATAGCAGCTATAGATGCTTTTGTATAATTTTTATTATCTTTCATATTTTCAACAAATTCACTACTGAAATTTACAAAAGCCTTACTATCTTTAATATCTAAACCTAATAGTTTAGTTCCTTTAGGTACTGGGGATACAAGATTTTTAAACCCTTTAAAATCTACTAAATGCTTTAATGCTACTTTTTTTATGTTACTATTTTCTAATTTTGAATCGTCAGAATTAATATCAAATTTTTCAGTCATAATGAAAGGTTCTGTTTCATTTATTAAATATAATGCATATGATAATTCTTTAACTTCTTCTTTTTCTTTAGTTTCATCGGTTGTTTGTTTATTATCCTTATCTGTATTTTCTTTAGTTACAGTCTCATCGTCCTTAGGTTTTTCATTTGTTTCATCAGAACATGACACAGTAACAGTGAACACTAAACTTAAGACTACTAAAAATGTAATTATTTTTTTCATATTTATTCCCCTTTCTTTATATAAACGGTTGATTTTTTTCATTATATACTCTTATTCCATTATTTATAAGCTTTTCAGCAGTAATACCATTTCCCTTTACTAAATTATTATTAAATGTTCCATCATAAATATAGCCTAAGCCACAGGATGGACTATTTGATTTTAAAATAGCAAAATCTGCTTTAATAGCCTTAGCTATCTTTAAAGTTTCATCTGCACCTTTTAAAAACTCTTCAGTTACATCTTTTCCTCTTTCAGTAACCACTTTTTTATCCTTTTCTCTAAATTTAATAATTTCACATTTATCCCTAGGTGTTGTTAATCCACCTAATTGCTCTGGACATACTAATATGGCCTTTCCTTGTTGTACTAAATCATAAATCTTTTTATTAAAATTATTACCACCATTGTATTTACAATTTGTTCCAACTAAACATGCGCTTACTATAAACATCTTAATTACCTCACTTTAAATTTACTATAGTTACTCCTGTTCCACCTTCTCCAAATTCTCCTAATCTAAAACTCTTAACATGTCTATGACTTTTTAATAATTGTTTAATTCCCTGTCTTAATACTCCAGTACCTTTTCCATGTATTATTGTTACCTCATTTAATCCAGCAATATAAACATCATCTAAATATTTATCAACTTCCATAATCGCCTCTTCTAAATTTTTACCCCTTAAATCTAATTCAGTTTTAATTGAAGTTGATTTAGATCTAATAATTCCTTTAGTTGCTTGCTGTGATTTTGATTCACTCTCATCCTTAGCTCTCTTTAAATTTTCAACATTCACATTTATTTTCATAATACCAGCTTGAACTGTTAAATTGCCATCCCCATCTGGCTCTGTTAGAACTGATCCTGTCTGGTCTAAATTAAGAATTTTAACAGTATCCCCTTTTTTAAGGTTTTTAGGTGGTTTAGTATTTTTAGATGATAATATATCTTCAGTTAAACTATCATCTACATTATCTAATTCTGATTTTAATTTATCCTTAGCGTTTTGAATCTTTTTATTTCGTTCCTTTTTCATCTCTGTAGACATGTTTCTTAATTCTTTTATTATTATATTTGCTTCTTCTTTTGCATTTTCTAATATGCTTCTTGCCTCTTCTTTTGCTTGTCTTAAAGTATTTTTCTTCATATTATTTATCTTTTGCTTTTTCTCTGTTAATTCTTTCTTTAATTGCTTAACCTCTGATTTTAATTTTTCTGACTCTTCTCTATTTTCTTCACTAATTTTTCTATCCTTTTCAATTTGAGCTAATACATCTTCAAATTCTATATTTTCTTTAGATAAAAATCTAGTTGCGCTATTTATAATAAATTCTTGCAATCCTAACCTTTTTGATATTTCAAATGCATTAGATTTTCCTGGAATACCTATTAATAATCTATAAGTTGGACTTAACGTTTCAACATCAAATTCAACTGATGCATTCTCTACCCCTTCATTAGTCACTGCATAAATCTTAAGTTCGCTATAATGGGTTGTTGCAAGTGTTCTTATTCCTTTATTATATAAGTGATCTAGAATTGCCATTGCAAGGGCAGCTCCTTCAGTTGGATCTGTCCCTGCACCAAGCTCATCAAATAATACTAAACTATTTTTATTTATTGATTTTAAAATATCCACTATATTTGTCATATGGGATGAAAAAGTACTTAGACTTTGTTCTATACTTTGCTCATCTCCAATATCTGCAAATACACTATCAAATACAGCTATTTGACTTCCTTGATTTGCTGGTATATGAAGTCCTGATTGAGCCATAAGTGTTAATAAACCAACGGTTTTTAATGTTACTGTTTTACCTCCAGTATTTGGTCCTGTTATAACTAAAGATGTAAAGTCCTTACCTAAATAAATATCAATAGGTACAACCTCATTTGCTTCTATTAAAGGATGTCTTCCTTGTTTTATATTAATATAGCCATCATTATTTAAAATTGGTTTTATTGCTTTCATATCTAAAGCAAATTTACCCTTTGCAAATGTAAAATCTAATTTTGATAATATCTTTTGATTATTTTTTATATCTTCACTTATTTTATTAACTTTTTCTGTAAGTACAGCTAATATTCGTTCTATTTCATTTTTTTCTTCTGATTTAAGTTCTCTAAGTTGATTATTTAATTCAACAACAGCTACTGGTTCAATAAATATTGTAGCACCACTTGAGGATTGATCATGTACAATACCAGGTATTTGAGCTTTATGTTCCATCTTTACAGGAACAACGTATCTATCTCCCCTTATTGTAATAATACTTTCTTGAAGATATTTTTGTTTGGATGATGAATTAATAATTGAATTTAATTTATTTCTAATAGATGCATGTTTATTTTGTTTTTGACGTCTTATATCCTTTAATTTAGGACTTGCATCATCAGATATTTCTTCTTCACTAATAATAGCTTTTTCTATATCTTTTTCAATATTCTTATGGATATTTAGATTATAAAACATATTTTCTAAAAGAGGATACTTTGTATCTTTATCCTCTTTATCATGCTTTAAATAATTTCTAAGATTTCTAGCTGCCCTTAATGTATCTGCAATTTTCAGTAAACCCTTCGGGGTAAGTGACGCCCCTAAATTAGCCCTTTTAATGTCCTTAGAAACATCATGTATTCCACCTAAAGGAGGATTTCCTCTTTTTATCATAATCGTTAAGGCTTCCTCTGTTTCTAATTGTGCATTTTCAATTTCATCCTTTTTTATATTTGGAGTTAATTCATTTATTAACTCCTTTCCTAAACTTGATTCGGCTTTTTCTTTTAACATACCTAATATTTTTTTATACTCTAAAACCTTTAAAGTTTTTTCCCTCATTATTTCACCTCTAATACATAATCTCTTATTTTACACCTCTAAAGTAGTGTCCCTTTGTAATACCTACTTTATTTTTAAAGTTTTCTACAAATTTTCTCACTTCATCACTTTCTATTCTATTTTTTGCATAATCATAATATATTCTTTGTATTTCATTAATTCCTTCTAATTCAGTTGAAAAATCAAGTCTAACATATTCAATATTATTATCATATATTTTATTAATTTCTTCAACTACTACTAAAGCTTGGCTATTATATATAGTTGTTATTTTATTTTTTCTAGTAAATTTAAATTTCATATCCATTCTATCCTTAAGTGCATATCCTGATTTAAATTTACAAGTATTACAATTATTATCACAACCATTATGGGGAGCTATCGGACAAAATTTAGTTACCATAACAGGTAAATATCCATAACCTATCACTTCATTAGATAATAATGATTTTTTTGTTACTCTTTTTATTTGCTCTAAAGTTAGTTCTGGTGATAATGTTACACTACTAGCCTTTAATTTTTTTAATTGAGATATTGAAAGACTATTAAATACATTAAGTCCAAAATCACAATGAATTTTAATATTAAAATTATCTTTAACATATTTTAAACTACCTATATTAGAAACACTTATACCTGTTAAACCTAGCTTATCTAGCTTATCTAACTTGTCTAACTCATAAAAATCATTATCATCTATAATTCTATCTGTGGAATAATAAATCTCTTTTTCATATTCTTTTAATTTTTTAATACATTCTTCTATTCCTTCATTGAAATTTAAATATACTCTATCAAGTCTTTTTATATCTAATTTATTAAATTGTTCTTTTGAATTTATTTTTATACTGATATTTCTTTTTGAGTCATCGTTATTCTTATTTATCTTCCCCTTTATGTTAATATCTTCTTTTCTTATGAGGCTACGTTCATTTTTATTTTCTCTAATTTCATCTAATTTTTTTAATGCATCTCTTCTTATTTCATTTAATACTTTACTAGGTATCATTACTCCATCTGATAGATTAACTTCTAAAGATTTTAAATAATAAGCTGTATTACCCATCTTTTTAATTTGTTTTATTACTTTATCCTTTTTTAGTGTAACTTTCCTACCCTTTTCTGCTAAAGCTTTACTTTCTATATCAACATAATTACCATCATCATCCCAAATATGAAACTTTATCTTCTTTCCTATCTCTATATTAATTGCTCCAGAAACTCCAATCCTTTTTTTATCTTCTAAAAAGGATTCTTTAGCCTTATCAAGTAATTGAACATCTGAAGTTTTATAAACCAAAGAACCAATTTTAGGTTTTATATTAGTTTCTACTAATACTTTTTTATTCCCAGATACATAATCCTTTTTATTGCCCTTTTCGTATAATTTTTTAACATATAATCCCTTATCTCTACCATTAATATCTGTAAATCTAATACCGTCACCCTTTGTTAAGTTTTCACTTAATCTTATCTTTATACCTAATTTATTATTTCCTATTACTTCACCTATACATAATCCTCTATTATTAGGTTTATCTGTTGATAATAGGTTAGATAACTTTTCATTGAATAAAAATCCTTTTGTAAATCCTCTGTTAAATATCTGAGCTATTTCTCTTTTATCCTCTTTTGTAATATTATCTGCAGAATATCCTAACAATCTATCTACTTCTTTTCTATATTTGCTAACAATAGTTGCTACATATTCAGCTCTTTTCATTCTACCTTCTATTTTTAATGAGGTTACACCTGATTTTATTATCTTATTTAAATAATCTATAGTATTTAAATCCTTTGGACTAAGTAAATACTGTTTTTCTATATCATCCACTATTTCATCATCTTTTAAATCTATAAGTGAATATGGCATTCTACAAGGTTGAGCACATCTACCTCTGTTACCACTTCTTCCACCTATAATACTGCTTAATAAACATTGTCCTGAATAACTAAAGCAAAGTGCTCCATGGATAAAAATCTCTAATTCTAAACTAGTATTTTCACTTATATACTTAATCTCTTCTAATGATAATTCTCTAGCAAGAACTGCTCTTTTTACACCTAATTCTTCAAGTAATTTAACACCTTGTAGATTATTTACTGTCATTTGAGTACTTGCATGTATTTCAAAATCAGGTAATGTTTCCTTTATTAATTTTACTAATCCTAAATCTTGAACTATTAAAGCATCTACATCTATATTATAAAGAAAAATTAAATAATCTAATATTTCATTAATTTCCATCTCATCTAGTAAAACATTAACAGTAACAAATACCTTAACATTTCTAATGTGACAATATTTTACCGCATCTTCTAAATCTTCGTTACTAAAATTAGCTGCACTTTGTCTAGCATTAAAAAATTTTCCTCCTAAATAAACAGCATCAGCACCGTTTTCTACTGCTGCCTTTAATGCTTCTTCATTACCTACGGGGGCTAAAAGTTCTATCTCATTCATTTTATCATCTCCTGAATATTTCTTATTATTTTAGATTAAACAAAAAATGAAAGAGTATAATCTACTCTCCATTTATTAATCTTATTATATGGATATTTCTAATTATAATCAATTAAATTTCCCATAAGGTAATTATTTATTATAATCCTTTTTAATTTCATTTAACTCTTTTTTAGTTTGAACTAACTCAATCTGGTTTTCAAAAAGTTTATTTTGTAACTGATTTATAATCTTTTGTGTATTATTTAGTTCTTCTTCTTTTAATTTTAAAGCTTCTTCATATTGTATTATTTTTTTATTTTTACTCTCTTTATCCTTATTTATATCCTTTAAATCTTTTTTAAATTTATCTCTTTCTTCTTTTAATTCATTAAGTTTATCCTTGTTTTCCTTATATTCAGATTTAATTTCTTCTAACTCTTTTAAAGGCTCTTTAACATATTCTTTTAATTCTTCAAGTTCAGTATATGTTTTATAATATTGATCGGCTATTGTAAAAGCAGCTAAAATAGCAGCCATTGACCTATTTAGCCTTCTATTTTTACTAGTAATCTCTTTGATTTTTTCATCTACATAGCTAGCTATATTATGTATATACTCTTCAGATTCATCTCCAATAACTGTATATTCTTGGTCATCTATATTTACTATGACTTTTCTTTTTTCAGTCATAAATACCCTCTCCTTTATTTCCTAACTACTATTATAATAACTTCTTTTAAAACCTATTAAATCCTGCAAGATTTTAAAGAAACTCAGATTTAGTTTAATAAATAACAAAAAATCATTTATCTTCCTTATTAAAAATTTATCATTAATATAGAAAAAACACAATAGAGCTTTCACTCTATTGTGTTTAATTTTAACTTCTTAATGTAGCCTGTAACTTATCTTTTATCAATTCTACAATCTCTTTATGAATTTTAGATACTTCTTCATCCTTTAAAGTTCTTTCATAGGATCTATATGTTACTGAGTATGCTACACTTTTCTTACCTTCTGGTATTTGTTCTCCTTTATAAACATCAAACAAGGTAATATCTTCTATTAATTCTCCCCCTGTTTCTTTAATTATTTTCTCAATTTCTTTTACTAGTATTTCCTCATCTAGTACTATAGCCATATCTCTATTTATTGCAGGATATTTAGGTAGTTCTTTATATTTATTTTTAAGATTTGTTAATATAGATGTTATTTCTAAATCTAATTCTAATGCATATACTCTTTCTTTAATCCCATAATTTTTTAATACATCTGGATGTATCTCACCTATTGTTGCTAAAACATTATTATTTTTAACTACACTGGCTGTTCTACCTGGATGGAATGTATTATGATGTTTTTCTGGCATATATTCCACATTATAAACTCCAAGACTTTCTAAAATAGTATTTAAAATACCCTTTATATAATAAAAATCTACTTCTCCATACATTCCTATACAAAGGTTCTTATTTTCATAGGGTAAGGATTTAACTGGAACATTTTTAGGTGTGAATATATTTCCTATCTCATATGCCCAGGCTTTATTAACACCATATTTATAGTTTCTAGCTAAAGCATCTAACATATTAGGTATTAAAGTAGTTCTCATAACACTATAATCTTCACCTAAAGGATTAAGTAGTTCTACATATTTTCTTTTCATACTATATTCAGGTAAATTAATCCTATCATATGCCTTTGGACTTATAAAAGAATAAGTCATTATTTCATTTAATCCAAATCCTGTTAATTTATTTTTAACTATATCTTCTATTTTTCTTTGTCTACTCTTCTCACCTTTAGTTAAGGTTCCTTTAAAAGGTTTTGGCTCAATTTTACTAAAGCCATAAATTCTTCCTATTTCTTCAATAATATCTGCTTCTAATTCAATGTCTTGTCTAAATGTTGGAACTATAACTTTTATATTTTTATCAACCTTTTCAGCTTTAAATTCTAATCTATTTAATATATCTATCATCTGTTGTTTACTTAAATCTGTTGATAACAATTTATTAACCCTTTCAGGTCTTAAACTTAAAGATTTCTCATTAAGAAGTTTATCATATATATCAATTTCACCTTTAATAACTTCACCTGCTTTAATATCCTCAAGTAACTGACAAACTCTCTTACATGCAATCTCTGATAAATTAGGATCTAAATTCTTTTCAAATTTAGATGAAGCTTCTGTTCTTAAGCCAACCCTTCTTGAAGTTAATCTTACACTTCTTCCATCAAAATTAGCTGACTCTATAAGTATTGTTTTTGTTTCTTTTGAAACTTCACTGTTTTCTCCACCCATTACACCAGCTATAGCTATAGGCTTTTCAGCATCTGCTATAATTAACATTGAATCGTCTATATCCCTTTTAACTCCATCTAGAGTTGTAATTTCCTCATCTTCTTTTGCTCTTCTAATTTCAATCTTTTTATCCTTTAATTTATCTAGATCAAAGGCATGTAAAGGTTGACCTAACTCAAGCATTACATAATTAGTAACATCAACTATATTATTAATAGGTCTTACACCTGCTTTTATTAATCTTTGTTGCATCCAAAGAGGTGATGGTTTAACCTTTATATTTTTAACTACTTTACTATAATATCTCTTACATAAATCATTATCTAATACTTCTATACCATTAACATAGTCTTTTATATCTTCTATTTGATTATTTATTTTAACATTTGGAATTTTTAATTCCTTATTTAGCGTTGCCGCAGTTTCTCTAGCCATACCTATAATGCTTAAACAATCAGGTCTATTAGGAGTTATTTCAAAATCTATTACTTTTTCATCTAATTCTAAAATATCTTTAATATCTTTACCTAACTCATATTCTTTATCTAATATTAAAATACCATTTTTAAATTCTTTAGGTATTAAATCAGAGCTTATACCTAACTCATCTAAAGAACACATCATACCAAAGGATGATTCTCCCCTTAACTTTGACTTTTTAATTTTCATCCCACCAGGAAGTTTTGCACCTACCAATGCTATAGGAACATAATCACCTTTGTTTATATTAGTAGCTCCTGTTACAATCTTTAATTCTTCTTCTCCAACATCTACTTTTGTTATGACAAGTTTATCAGCATTAGGATGGTCATTTATTTCTAAAATCTTACCTACAACTACCTTATCTACTCCCTTATTAGTTTCTTCTATTGAATCAACATGGGAACCTGACATTGTAAGCTCATCTGCTAATTCTTTAGTATTTATATCTATATCCACATATTTTTTAAGCCAATTTACTGGTACTAACATATTTATCCTCCTTTATTAAAACTGTTTTATAAATCTCATATCATTTTCAAATAATAGTCTTATATTGTCAATTTCATATTTTGCCATTGTTAATCTATCTATCCCTAAACCAAATGCAAATCCACTATAAACTTCAGAATCTATTCCGCAGTTTTCTAATACTTTAGGATGAACCATTCCACAACCTAATATTTCCATACTCCATCCTGTTCCATTACATGCCTTACATCCTTTTCCCTTACATTCTAGACAAGATACATCTACCTCTGCACTAGGTTCAGTAAATGGAAAATAATGTGGTCTAAATCTAGTTTTAATATCTTCACCAAATAACTCTTTTACAAACACGTTTATTGTATGCTTTAAATTCGCTAATGTTATTCCTTCATCTACAACTAAACATTCTAATTGATGAAACATAGGTGAATGTGTATCATCAACATCATCAAATCTAAAACATCTACCTGCTGAAACTATTTTTATAGGGGGTTTTACTTGTTTCATCACTCTTACCTGAACAGGTGATGTTTGGGTTCTTAATAAGATTTTATTTGTTATATAAAAAGTATCTGACATATCCCTAGAAGGGTGATTTTCAGGTGCATTTAGTGCATCAAAATTATTATCCACCGTTTCTATTTCCGGTCCTTCTACTATATCAAATCCCATATTTTGAAATACATTTTCAAGTTCTTCTTTTACTTGGATTAAAGGATGTCTATGTCCTAGTGGTACATTTTTCCCTGGCATAGATATGTCAATTTTTTCTGACTCTAATTTAGCCTTTTGAAGTTCATCTTTTAATTTTTCCTCAATTTTAGTTACTTCATTTTCTATAGCTTCCCTTACTTCATTGGCTAGTTTACCCATTATAGGTCTTTCTTCCTTTGGAAGTTTCCCCATATTTCTTAATACCTTCGTTAATTCACCTTTTTTTCCTAAAAACTTAACTTTGATCTCATTCAATTGTTTTAAATCTTTAGCATTCTTTATATCCTGTAATGCGCTATCTTTAATACTATTAAGTTTATCCTTCATAATAATCTCCTTTCTTTTTATCTATCAATTAATTCTTTTTAATACAAAAATGACAACTATGTAGATTAAACTAACTAAAAAACTATTTTTTGTTAATAATCTTAAATTACCATGATATTTCGATTTCTTTGTTACTTTAGCAATTAAAAAATTTAAACTAAAATACGCTAAGAAAAAAACTAAAAAACTTACTAGATATTCCATGTTTCACTCTCCTTTGCGTACTAATTTATGCAATAAAAAAACGCCCCTAAAGGGACGAAAATCTCCGCGGTACCACCCTAATAATCTAATCATTAGATCACTTAACAATATAACGAATCTCTCCGGCATAAGTCTACTACTATATAACTTTCGACTTAGCAGTTTAAGAGTGAATTTTCAGCATATCAGAACATAAAGGTGCTTTCAGCCTAGGACACCTTCTCTCTATTATGTCTTTTATACATACTTTTCTCTATCATTACCTTTAGTATATATCATATTAATTTATTGCTAGCTTCTTATACATTAAATAAGCATTAATTGAACCTGTAAGTTGAAATAAATTCCAGAAAAAATTAGCATCAATCATAAGGTTATACACCCCTTCAAGGCTATTTATTTAAATTATAGCATGAGGTGTACTAAAATACAAGGCTATTATGTGATGATTTTTCTAAAAATTCTGTCTTTGTTTTAATGCTTCATACATAATTATTCCAGATGCAATCGCAGCATTTAAAGATTCTGCTTTTCCTGTCATTGGTATTTTTAATATTTCATCTGAAATATCCACAATTTCTTTATTAATACCATTTGCTTCATTACCTATAACTAATGCAAAATTTTTATTAAAATTAATATCATAACAATATTTATCTGTAGTCAGATATGATGATATTATTGATATATTTTTACTTTTTAATTCATTTACTAAATCAATTGTATTATTACGGTTTAATATTGGCATATGAAAAATAGAACCCATTGTTGCTCTTATTGTTTTAGGATTATAAACATCAACACAACCACTGGTAGTTATTATTCCATTTGCCCCCATTGCATCTGCGGTTCTAATTATTGTACCCATATTTCCTGGATCTTGTACTCTATCTAATATTACTAAAAAATTTAAATCATCTAGTAAAATATCTTCTAATTCATTAATATTAAAACTTACAACAGCTAAAATACCCTGAGGATTTTTAGTATCACTTACCTCTTTAAGTATATTATCAGTAGTTTCAAATACTAAATCTTTATCTATAACATTAAATAAATCTTTTCCACCTTCAATATCAAATAAAGAAGCGCTATATAAAATGAATTTAATTTTAATATCCCTAGACTTAATTATTTCACTTACAGATCTTACTCCTTCAGTAAAAAAACTTTTATTTTTCCACCTATATTTTTTCTTATGTAGTTTTTTTACTAGTTTAATTTGTTTATTTGAAGAACTAGTAATTATACTCAAGGTCTCCCCCCCTACTAACTATTTTTCTCAAGTTTTCTTAAATCTTTATTTGCTCCTATAACTATTAAAACATCACCTTTTTTTATCAAATCATCAGCATAAGGTGATATATTCATTTCTTGATCTCTTTTAATAGCTATTACATTAATACCATATTCAGTGGGTAAATTTAAATCCTTTAACGCTTTATTTTCCCAGTCTTCCATTACAGTTACCTCAACAATACTATAATCAGGAGCAAATTCAATATAATCTAAAATATTAGATGAAACTAAATTATGAGCAACTCTACTACCCATATCTCTTTCAGGAAATACTACCCTATCTGCTCCTGTTTTTTCTAATACTTTAGCATGCAATTCATTTTGCGCTTTAGCAATAACTAACTTAACTCCTAATTCTTTAGCAATCAAAGTTGCCATTATAGAAGCTTGCATATCTGAACCTATAGTAACAACAGCCACATCAAAATTTCTTATACCTAATGTTTTTAGAGTAGTTTCATCTATAGCATCAGCTTGAACAGCATGGGTTACTTTATCTGATATTTCCTGTACTTTTTCTTCACTTTTATCAATAGCTAAAACATCGTAACCTAAATTATAAAGAGTTTCTGCTACACTTGTTCCAAATCTTCCACAACCTATAACAACAAATTGTCTCATAATATTCACCTTCCTAACCAACTATAATTCTTTCTTCTGCATATCTATATATTCCCTTTTTCTCTCTACGTTTTTTAGCAAAGGCAAAGGCCATTGTTAATGGACCAAGTCTTCCTACAAACATAGTTACTGTGATAACTAATCTACCAATAACAGTAAGATTAGGTGTTAACCCTCTACTTAATCCTACCGTAGCAAAAGCTGAAACAGTTTCAAATAAGACATCTAAAAAAGTTGTATCAGGACCTTTTTCAGTAATTGACAAAACCATAGTTACTAAAACAACTATAGAAAGTCCTATGCCTATAACTGCTAATGCTCTAAATATTATTTCATTATTAATCCTTTTTTTTAACACTTCAACATCGTCAGTACCCTTAACAACAGAAACTACACCTAATACTATAGCTCCAACAGTTGTTGTTTTTATCCCTCCTGCCGTAGAGCCTGGAGAACCTCCTATAAACATAAATATTATAATTATAAAGGCTGTTGCATTTGTTATAGAAGCCATATCAATACTATTAAAACCTGCTGTCCTCGGTACTACTGACTGAAACATCGATGCTAATATTTTTCCTTTAAATGTTAATTGTCCTAGTGTATCTGGATTATTAAATTCTAAAAATAAAGTTAAAATAAATCCTACTAAAAGTAATCCTCCTGAAATTATTAACACTAGCTTTGTATGTAAAGAAAATTTCTTATACTTCCTACTTTCTGTTATATCTATATATACACTATAACCTAACCCTCCGATTACAACTAATAATGTAACAGTAATATTTACAATATAACTTTCTACAAAGGGTTCCATACTACTTCCAATCAAATCAAATCCTGCATTGCAAAATGCTGATATAGAATGAAAAAGAGAAAACCAAAGTCCTTTCTTAACTCCATAAACTGGTATGAATTTAGTTGATAAAAGTAAAACTCCTAATCCTTCCATTATAATAGTTGATAATAAAATATATCTAGTCAACTTAACTAAACCAGATAATGTAAATTGATTTAGCTCTTCTTGCATTATTAGTCTATCCTTCAGTGTTATTTTCTTACCAATAACAAAGGAGACTAATGTAGCCATAGTCATAAAACCTAGGCCTCCAATTTGTATTAAAATAAGTATTACTATCTTACCAAACAATGTCCAATGTGCTGCAGTATTTACAACTATAAGCCCCGTTACACACACTGCTGAAGATGCAGTGAACAATGCATCTATAAAACCAATACTCTTTCCATTTATTGATGAAATAGGCAGATTTAATAGGGTTGCTCCTATTAATATTAATACTGCAAATCCCATAACTAAAACTTGGGCTGGATTCATTTTTAATTGTTCGATTCTATGTTTAAATTCTATTTCAATCATCCCCTATAGTTACTAATATTTATTATTAGTAGTATTAACTAGAATAATCATTTTATTATTATATCACTTTAAACTTATGTTTAAAAGTTTTACAAAAAAAAATAAAAGTTCCGATATCGGAACTTTTATTTTTTAAAGATTTGATTTTGCTAAATCTACTAATTCTTTAAATGATTCTTTATCATGTATAGCCATTTCAGATAACATTTTTCTGTTAATCTCTACATTGGCTTTCTTTAATCCATTAATGAATCTACTATATGATAATCCATTCATTCTAGCACCTGCATTAATTCTAGTAATCCATAACTTTCTAAAATCTCTCTTTCTTAATTTACGTCCTGTATATGCTGAATTAAGAGCTCTCATAACAGCTTGGTTAGCCGGTCTAAATAGCTTACTCTTAGCTCCATAATAACCCTTAGCAAGTTTTAATATTTTCTTGTGTTTCTTTTTTGCATTCATTGCTTTTTTTACTCTCGCCATCTCTGGTACCTCCTTTAGCCTTTAATTTAGTATGGTAATACCTTTTTAATTCTTTTTTCATCACTTGAATGAACTAACTTATCTTTTCTAAGCTTTCTTTTTCTCTTTGGAGACTTTTTGCCTAGTATATGACTTGTATAGTTACTTTTTCTTTTTAATTTTCCTTTAGCAGTCTTTTTAAATCTCTTAGCTGCTCCTTTATGAGTTTTCATTTTTGGCATATTAGTTCCTCCTCTCGACTATAAATTCTTTGGACGTAAAAACATAACCATGTTTCTACCTTCCATTTTTGGCTTTTTATCTATAACTCCATATTCAGAAGTTATTTCTGTAAATCTATCAAGCACTTGTCTACCTTGTTCTTTATGTCCTAATTCTCTTCCTCTAAATCTAACTGTAACTTTAACTTTATCTTCATTTTTCAAGAACTTAATAGCTCTTTTACCCTTTACTTGAAGGTCATGTTCCTCTGTGTGAGGTGTAACTCTAATTTCTTTAATATTAATAACCTTTTGTTTTTTCTTTGCTTCTTTTTCTTTCTTTGCCTGCTCATATTTGTACTTTCCATAGTCCATAATTCTACAAACAGGTGGCTTAGCATTAGGCGCTACCTTCACTAAATCCAATTTTTTATCAAAAGCCTCTTGTTGCGCCTTTCTTATAGGTACAATTCCTACTTGTTCACCATCTGCGTTAATTAATCTTACTTCCCTCTCTCTAATTTGCTCATTAATTTGAAGTTCTTTAATTGTTAAGACACCTCCTGATTTTTTTAAAATTAACCTCTATATATAAAAAAACGGATAGTTTTATCACTATCCGCTTGACTCCACATAGATATACTAATCCCTCATTTAAGATTAGATAATAACTATTAACCCTATTAGCCTTAGCTATAAGGTGAGAAGCGGAAACTTCTACTTTATTTTCACTTATATTATTATATTCTATAGATTGAATTTTGTCAACAAAAAATTTCTTTTCATAAATATTATTCTTATTTCTTTTCATAAATATTATACTTAAAATCATATGAAAAGTAAATCGTTTTGTAAATTTTACCTTTTATATTATTAAAAATTGCATATATTTAGAATATTATCTGGTTAAACTACTATTAACATAAAATAACTCAAGATCAAAGGTGGGATAATTTTGAAAAAACGGATAGTATTTTTATTGCTTGTCTTTGGATTAGTAACATCATCTTTTTTGATTTACCATAAACTTTTTTCCGGCGTAATGTTTACTAGATTTACCACTGGAGATACTATTTTAATATCTACGATTACACTAGGTCTATTAGTGTATTATTTAAAACTAGACAGCAAACCTCAGCTAGTTACAGCTTCTGTTACAACCGATAAAAATAAAGACGAAAATACTAATGACCAAAATAAATCTGATGTTTCTTTTAATGATGTCGCTGGATTAGATGAAGTAAAAGATGAACTTCAAGAGATTATTGATTTTATAAACAACTCAGAAAAGTATAAAAAAATGGGTGCAAAAATACCAAAAGGAATTTTATTTCATGGCCCTCCTGGCACAGGGAAAACATTGCTTGCTAAGGCTGTTGCAGGAGAGACTAATTCTTCTTTCTTTTATTCAAGTGGATCAGAATTTGTTGAAAAATATGTAGGAGTAGGAGCTAAGAGAATAAGGAGTTTATTTGAAAAAGCTAAAAAGGGTGCACCAAGTATAATTTTTATAGATGAAATTGATGCTATAGGCTGTAAAAGAAATATGGATAGTAACAATGAAAAAGATCAAACTTTAAATCAGTTGCTAGTTGAATTAGATGGTTTCAACAAAAACAATACAGTAGTCGTTATAGGAGCTACAAATAGATTAGACTTATTAGACGAAGCTTTATTACGCCCTGGTAGATTTGATAGACATATTTATGTAGGCAATCCTAATTTAAACGCACGGAAAGAAATATTTAAAGTTCATATAAAAGATAAACCAATTCATTCTGATGTGGAAATTGATGCTTTATCTAAAAAAACCCATGGTTTTTCTGGAGCTCAATTAGCAAACATAGCAAATGAAGCTGCAATCATTGCAGTTAGAAAAAATAAAAAATTAATTGATATCGATGATTTTGAAACTGCAATAGAAAGAGTGGTTGCAGGCTTAGAAATTAAGCACCCTTCAGTATTATTAAAAGAAAAGAATATAGTAGCCCATCACGAAGCAGGTCATGCTTTAGTAGGTAAATTATTAAGTGTTGATATGGTACAAAAAATATCTATAGTACCTAGAGGTCAAGCTTTAGGATATGTTTTAAAATTTCCTGACGAAGAAAGATATCTTCATACACAAAATGAATTGATGTGGAAGATAATGGTCTTATTAGGTGGCAGAGCAGCTGAACAAATTATATTTGATGAAGTTACTACAGGAGCCCATAATGATTTGAAAAAAGCTACAGAAATTGCTGAAGAAATGGTTTGTAATTATGGAATGAGTTCTTTTGGTAACATCACAATAAAAAATCAGTATATAAAATATAATATTAATAAAATTGAAAGAGAAATTAAAACAATAATTGATGAATGTTTTGAAAAATCGTTATATCTTATTAAAGAAAATAAAATAATATTAAAAGAAATCGCAAATTATTTATTAGAAAAAGAAACTATTACAGGGGAAGAACTAAAAGAAATCGTAGCAAAACATAATAAACTTCCAAATACTGCAAGCTGAAGAACGGTTATAGCCGTTCTTTTTATTTTTTAAAAAACTCCTCCCTAGACTATTTAGTTTAGAGAGGAGTAAACTTAGGTTTTATTTTCTATTTTCTATTTCCTCTGTTACATTATCTATAAATTTATTTATATCTACTGCTCCTTTATCTCCTTCATCTCTAGACCTTACAGATACTGTCTTACTTTCAACTTCTTTTTCTCCTACTATTAACATATAAGGTATCTTATCAAGTTGAGCTTCTCTTATTTTATATCCAATTTTCTCTGCCCTAGTATCCATCTCTACTCTTATACCTTTTTTCTTTAATTTATTTTTTATTTCTTTTGCATAATCATTAAATTTATCTGATATAGGTAAAATAGTAGCTTGAACTGGAGATAGCCAAACTGGAAACTTACCTGCATAATGTTCAATTAAAATACCTATAAATCTTTCAATGCTTCCAAAGGCAACTGTATGGATAACGATTGGTTTATGTTTATCTCCATCTTTTCCTACATATGATAAATCAAACCTTTGAGGTAATTGAAAATCAAGCTGTATAGTACCACATTGCCATGTTCTACCTATACAATCTTCTAAGTGAAAGTCTATTTTAGGTCCATAGAAAGCTCCATCTCCTTCATTAACTATATAAGGTAAATCAAGCTCATCTAACGCTTGTTTTAAGGACTTTTCAGCGTGTTCCCAATCTTCATCGCTACCTAATGAATTTTCTGGTCTAGTTGATAGTTCAACATGATATTTAAAACCAAATTTAGAATATATTTCATCTATTTTATTAGCAACACCTTTAATTTCATCCTTAATTTGTTCTGGTAACATAAATATGTGGGCATCATCCTGAGTAAAAGCTCTTACCCTCATTAATCCGTGTAAAGTTCCTGATAATTCATGTCTATGAACTCTACCTATCTCTCCTATTCTTAATGGGAAATCTCTATAAGAATGCATTTCATCTTTGTATACCAACATACCACCAGGACAATTCATTGGTTTTATTGCATAATCTTCTTCATCTATTTTTAAAGTATACATGTTTTCTTTGTAATGGAACCAATGTCCTGAAGTTTCCCATAGTTTTTTATTTAATATTATTGGAGTTTCAACTTCTACATAATCAGCTAACTTATGAACTTCTCTCCAATAATCAAGTAATGCATTTTTAAGTTCTGTTCCTCTAGGTAAGAAAAATGGAAATCCAGGTCCTTCTTCTTCTAATGTAAATAATTTAAGTTCTTTTCCTATCTTTCTGTGGTCTCTTTTCTTAGCTTCTTCTAATCTCTTTAAATATTTTTTTAACTCTTTTTTCTTTTCGAAAGAAGTACCATATATTCTTTGTAACATCTTTCTATTTTCATCTCCACGCCAGTATGCTCCTGCTATGTTTAATAATTTAATTGCCTTTACTTTCTTTGTATTCGGTAAATGAGGTCCTGCACATAAATCAACAAAATCTCCTTGTCTATAAAAAGATATAATAGAATCTTCAGGTAAATCTTCAACTAATTCAACTTTATAATCTTCTTGTTTTTCCTTTAAAAACTCTAAAGCCTCATCCCTTGGAAGTTCAAATCTTTCTATCTCAAGTCTTTCTTTAACTATGTTTTTCATTTCCTTTTCTATTTTTTCTAAATCTTCTGGTGTAAATCTATGTTCTGTATCAAAGTCATAATAAAAACCATTATCTATAGCAGGTCCTATAGCTAACTTTGTATCTGGAAATAATCTTTTTACAGCCTGTGCTAATATATGTGCACTAGTATGTCTGTATATTTCCTCTCCTCCATCACTATTAAATTTTAATAAGGTTAGCTCAGAATCCTCATTCATTTCATATTTTAATCCTACTAATTTTCCATTGACTTTTGCTCCAACAACAGCTCTTGCTAAACCTTCACTAATATCCTTTGCAACATCAATAACCTTTACTCCATTATCATACTCTCTTTTTGAATTATCAGGTAAAGTTATCTGTACTTTTGACATATTATCCCTCCTCTGAATTATTATATAAATAAAAAAACTCCCATCTCTAGACTTCTTAGTCTAGGGACGAGAGTATATACCCGTGGTTCCACCCTAATTGAAACTCTAAGATCTTAACGCAATCAACGGAAATCCTTACCCTACACGGTTTCGGATACAACTCAAGGTTAGTTTTCAATTAGGCATATTTAAAATCCCTCTCAACCTTCGGAGATTTCTTTCTGTAAACTGTGTCTAATTTACTCTTCCTATCAATGTTTTTGATTTTCTGGTTTTAATATATTATAGATATATTTTATATTATTGTCAAGAAAATTATACATATTCTCAATAAATCTCTGATTCATTAATGATAATGTCTTAGTATATCATTAGTGATTATGTCCCAAATTCATCAAAAATAATATATAATATATCTCATACATTATATATATGGGGTGATTATAATAAGAAAGGTAGATTTA
>VEND01000024.1 GCA_009711765.1 Bacillota bacterium
ATGGGGATAAAATTGAGGGGGAATATCAAGCTGATGACAAACAAGAAGTAATATCTATGTTAAGAGCTGAAAATTCCTATCCCCTAGAAATTAAGGAAAATGATAAAAAAAATAAAGATGTATTAGACATTTTTAATAAAGTTAAGATGAAAGATATTTCACTTTTCTGTAGACAAATTTATGCCATGTTAAATGCAGGGGTAACAGTAAATACAAGTTTAGAGGTTTTAAAAGAGCAAACAGAGAATAAAAAAATGAAAGAAACAATAGGAAATGTTAGTGATGATGTACAAAAGGGTGAAACCTTAACAGATGCAATGAAAAAATATAGTGAAGTATTTCCAGATTTATTAGTAAATATGATAGAAGTAGGAGAGATGAGTGGTAATTTAGATAATATAATGGCTAAAATGGCTGATTATTATGAAAGGGAAAATAAGATTAGAAATAAAGTTAAAGGTGCCATGGTTTATCCAGCTATTTTAAGTATTGTAACTATTTTTGTAGTAATATTTTTATTAACTGCAGTTCTTCCTACATTTGTAGATATGTTTACTGGAAGTGGGGTTATTTTACCATTACCAACTAGAATACTTTTAACAATAAGTAGTTTATTAAAAAATTACTGGTATCTTTTCATTATTATATTATCTGGGTTAATTTTTATATTTAGAAGATATAAAAAAAGTGAAGTTGGAAGGAAAAATATAGATAAAATAAAATTTAAAATACCTATATATAAAACTTTAATAACTGATATGATGACCACAAGATTTTCAAGAACCTTAGCAATAATGATAACCAGTGGAATACCTTTAATGGATGCTTTAGATATAGTATCAAGAGTGGTTGGAAATAAAGTAGTAAAGGAAGGTATATCCGATACAATGGATAAAATGAAACAAGGTTCTGATCTTTCAACTCCGATTAAAGATATAAAAATCTTTCCACCTATGCTTATATCAATGATAAAAATAGGTGAAGAGTCTGGAGCTTTAGATACTATTTTAGATAAAGCAGCTGATTATTATGATGAAGAATTAGAAACATCAACTAAAAAACTTACTACTATGATAGAACCAATAATGATAGTAATAATGGCTATAATAGTAGGGTTTATAGTATTATCTATTGCACTTCCTATGTTTGATATGGTAAATACTATATAACTATTTTTAATTTTTATGTTTAAGGGGGTGAAAAAAGGGATAGAATTAAATTACTTTGAAAAATAAAAATTTTAAGGAGGAATAAAAATGATAAAATTATTTAGTAAGAGTTTAAAAAGTAACAGAGGTTTTACATTAATTGAACTTGTTGTAGTTATTGCAGTATTAGGTATAATAGCAGCAGTGGCAATACCAAATATTCAAGGTACTAAAGAAAGTGCAGGTAAAGCAGTAGATAAAGTATCAGTAAAGACGATAAATCAAGCTGTAGAACTGTATAAAATAGAAACAGATGATGATGACTTAAGTGAATTAATTAAAAATGATGCTGGTGATAAATTTGATCATGCTAATGATAAACCGGCTGATTTAATTACTGCATTAGTATATAATGACTATTTAAAAGATGACTTTAATTTAAATAGTCCAGGTGATTTTTCATTTGATAAAGATACAGTTGACGGTAGTACAGAGGTATTTGGAATCAAATAAATACAATTGTAAGGAGTTAATATGAGTTTATTTATTTTCATACTATTTATTTCGATAGGATCATTCCTTAACGTATGCATACACCGCATACCAAGGAATGAATCCATAGTATATCCACCATCACACTGTCCTAAGTGTGATACTAAATTAAAGTTTATAGATTTAATACCAATAATAAGTTACTTAAGTACTAAGGGAAAATGTAGATACTGTGGGGAGAGTATATCTCCACAGTATCCAATAATAGAATTACTTACTGCTATTATAAGTATACTTATATATCTTAAATATGGTTTAAGTATATTATTTGTTAAATATGTAGTGTTATCAATGATTTTAATTGTAGTTTCTGTAATTGATTATAAGTATCAAATAATACCTAATAAAATTATTATATTTGGTTTTACTGTTGGTATATCTTTACATCTATTATATAACGTAAGGACTAGTTTTATAAATGGGACTATAGGCCTATTGATAGGTGGGGGTATCTTTTTACTTATAGCTATAGTTACAAAAGGGGCTATGGGTGGAGGAGATATAAAATTAATGGGTATGATAGGCTTTTATTTAGGATATAAGTCTATACTTTTAATTACTTTTTTATCCTTTATTATAGGAGCTTTTATATCTATTTTACTTTTAGTTACTAAGATAAAATCAAGGAAGGATTTTATACCCTTTGGACCCTTTATATCGATAGCAACAATTATAGTAATACTATATGGAAAAGATTTAGTTGGGTTATATTTGAAATTGATACTGAATTAATCGGTATCAATTTCAAATATTACTTAAAAAGATTGGGGTGAAATATAAATGCTTAATAAAAACATATTATCTATGGATATAGGAACAAAGAATATAAAGTTAGTTGAGTGTAGAGAAAAAAATCAAAATATTAATATAGAGAAAGCTATTATAACTGAGACCCCAGAGGGAAGTATAAAAAATGGTAGAATAATAAGTCTTGATTCATTAAGAGAGGCTTTAAAAGAGACTTTAAGAAAAGAAAAAATAAAAGCACAAAAGACAGTTATAACAATACAAAGTAAATCAATAATTTCTAGAGAGTTAGAAATACCCTTTACTAAAAATAAAGAGGAAATGAATTCAATTGTTAAGTATGAGCTTAAAGAATATATTCCTATAGATATTGAAGATTATGTTTTACAGTATAAAATATTAGAAAAAAAGGAAAGAAAGGCTAAAGTAATAGTAATAGCTTTATTAAAGACAATAGTTGAGGACTATCTAGATTTAATAAAAAAATTAAGACTTAAGCCTATAGCATTAGATATAAATACTAATTCCTTGATTAAGTTATTAAATAACAGCCCAGAAGATATAACTACTGAAAAAACAGTAGCCTTTGTTGATTTAGGTTATAGTAATATACATGTTACTATAATTAGTAATGGTAAATATATGTTTGATAGGTTAATAGAACTTGGATCTAAGGATATGGATAAAAATATTTGTGATTATTTAGGTCTTCCTATAAAAAAGGCTGAAAAGATGAAACTTAATATTAAAAATATTAATGATGATAGTGATGATTTTGAAGAGCAGAATAGCATAAATATGATCAGATCAGCTTTAGATATTTGGGTTAGCGAAATAGAAAGGGTATTAAAATATTACACAAGTAGGAAAAGAGAGAATAATATTGATGCAATATATATATATGGAGGAGCTTCAAATTTAAATGGAATAGATATTTATTTTAAGGAATCATTTAATATTAATACCTTTATTTTAGATGATATATCTAGAGTAGAAAAAAAAGATAAAGACTTAAATATAGCTTCGTATATAAATTCATTAGGTGCTGTTATAAGAAAATAGGAGGAATAGGATGAAAGATCTTAATTTTTTTGAACCTTATGTACGAAAAAATAATAAAGATTATAAAGAAATAGCTTTATATACTACTTTAGGTATTATAGTAGGATTAATTATTTTATTTCCAATTATAAATGCTATTAGGTTAAATAATATGAATAAAGAAATTACTGTTTTAAAGACTGAATTAAACTCTCCTAAATTGCAGAGTAAAATTAATACTTTAGAAACTAGAAAAAAGGAAATTAAGGATTTAAAAAATCATTTAAAAGATTTAAAAATAATAGATGATAAGCTTTCAAAACTTAATGTAATAAATGATACTTTATTAAATAAAATCACTATGCTAACTCCTAAAAACATTAATTTTAAAGCATTAAATATTAATAAAGAATCTATTACAATCCAAGGAATAACTGATAATCAAAACTCAATAGGTGCATTTCAGTTTAATTTAAGAAATAATAAATCCTTTGAAAAGGTATATGTAGCATCTATAAATAAAGAAAGCAATAATTTTAATTTTAATATAACTTTTAATATAAAAGGTGTGAAAGAAAATGAGTCTAACTAAGAGGGAAAGAATATTAGTTTCTATACTTATAGTGATTATAGTTTTAGCTGGGTATTTTAAAGTTTTAATTTTTCCTCAGTTAGAAAAAATTACTGAACTTAAAGCATCAGTGAAGGCATATAATGAAAAAATACCAGATAAGGATGAACTTAATAAATCCATAAGTTCAGTAAATAAGGAATATGATAAATTAAGTTTAGAATTTGAAGGTTACAATAATAAATATTTCAGTGATTTACATCAGGATGAAATAATTTTTATAATTAGTGAAATTTTAAATAAAACAGACCTTAATATTCAATCTATAAATTTTTCTGAAAGTAATGAAGAGAAGATAGATGAAAATAATATAAAAGTAGTAACAGTAAATTTACCTTACAGTGGTAAATATAATTCTTTAAAAAATTTATTAATGAGTTTAGAAAGTTACCATAAAATGATTATGGTAAACGACTTATCTATTAATAAAGATAAAGACAATGTAAATGGAAATATTTCTTTAGATTTTAATTGTATTGATATATTAAATAAGGAAAAATTAGTTACTTGGAACAATAATAATGGTAATATTAATCCCTTTGACTTTAATGATACTAAAATATCAAAGGAATATGATATCCAAATAAGTTTAGGTCCTGATAGGATTATATTAGAAAACTTTGAAAATAAGGATTTTGAATATGATTCTGATAGTAATGGAGAGGTTTGGTTAAGTAAGTACCCACTATCAAAGAAAGGTAAATATTCTCTTAAGACAGATTTAGTATTTGATAGAGATGAAGATAAAAATGTAAAAATATTAATGGATAATATAAAGATTAACAAACCAGCTGAAAAGATTAAATTATGGGTATATGCCTTTAAAGAGTCAATGTCTAGATTAAGTATAACAATAGAAGATGAAGAAGGTAAATATAATATTTTATTAGCTAATGAAATAGATTGGTTAGGATGGAAGCAGTTAGAATTTATACCGACTCAAGATGAGGATAAATATCCACTAATAGTTAGTGATATTGAGATTTCTAATATTACAAATAATACTTTCTTAATAGATGATTTAGAAGCATATTATGGTAGTGAAAAAATAAATGATTCGATAATAAAAGAAACTGAAGATTTCATTCATTACCAAGTTCAACCTAAGGATACATTAAAAACTATTAGTGATAAGTTTTTTAGTTATGATATGACTGATGAAATAATTAGATATAACGACTTAAAATCAAATTCTTTAAAAGTTGGACAAGTTCTAATAATACCTAAAAATATTAGAGATTAAAGGGGGCAGACCATGTTTAAAAAAAATAAAAGGGGATCAACTTTAGTATTAGTTATTATGGTCATGGCTGTTCTTTCTATTTTAAGTTTCGCACTTTTAAATGTAGTTTATTCTGATGTAAAGCAAGTATCTTTTCTAGAAAAGGATACAAAAGCCTTTTATATAGCAAGGGCAGGAGCTTTAATTGTATCTGATTATATTTTAGAATCAGGAAATATAGATTATATTAAAAACAATGCTCCTATTGAGGGTACTATAGACAAAGGAAGTTATGAAGTATATATTGATGGAGAAAATACAATTGTATCTACTGGAAAAGTAGATAATATAACTGAAACGATTAAACTTGCTTTAACTATTAAAAAAAATAAGAATTTATCAGATATATTTGAAGACGATCTTGCAATCGCTGTAAATGAAGATATAGATAGAACTAAAGTTAAAGTTTATGGAAATATATATTCTTCAGGAAATATTGATAGTAAACAACAAAATGATAAAGATTATACAGAATTTGATTTTAAGTACAGTCCACCTAAAATACCAAATTATAAAGGAGATGGATATATATATTTAAAAAATAATGATGAATATACAATATATAACAGTAATAGTTATAATAAAATAGAAATAAAGAAAGGTACTTTAAGGATTGATACAACCACTCAGGAAACAATAAAAATTGTTGTAAATACTTTATCAATTAAAAATGGTGATATTGAGATAATAGGAGAAGGAAATGTTGTATTTTATATAACAGGAAGTGCAGAATTTGAAAATGACTTTAATATTCCTGAAATGGTATTCATTGTTGATAAAAACGCTTCAATGAGTTTTAAAAATATAGATAGTGGTAAAAAGGACGGATTTAATGGATTTATTTATGGACCTGAAGCTACTATTAATATTGATCATTCTAATGTAAGTATTATAGGTGGTATTATTACTAAAAATCTTGTATATAAAGAAAATAATGGCCATGGTAATGATCCTATAATAAAGCATAAGGACTTTCCTAATGATTTAGATATGGAATTAGAAGTAGATGGTGATAAAAGGTTTGAATTAGGTGACTGGGGTAGTGATTAATAAATTGAGGTGTTAAAATGGGAAACAATAAAGGTATAACATTAATAGAAATTATAGTTTCCATAGCAATAATAGGTATTATATCTTTAACTTTTCTAAGTATTTTTTCAGATGGGTTTATTAACATAATATCCTCAGGAAAAAAAAGTAAAGCAGTTGCTAAATCAAGACTTGTAATAAATGATATGTTATCGGATAAAAAGAAATTTAATCTTGATGAAAATGAAGTTAAAGAATATTTAAATTCAGTAATAGATAATTATGATAATACAAACTATACATTATCTAGTGATACAAAGGAAATTAATGAAAAGGAAATTAAAGTATATAAACTTTCTGTTACTGTTACTTATTATAAAGATAGAAAAGTTTCTTTAAAAACAGCTATACCTAAGGGGAGTAGTCAATGAATAATAAAGGAGTAACTTTGATAGAACTTTTAGTAGTTTTAGCTTTAATAGGAATAGTTATAGTGACTGCATTTTCATTATTAAATTTTGGGTATAGAACTTTTAATAAAGGGACAAGCCAAGAAGAAATACAGAGTAATTTAAGTTTAGCATCCCATGTAATAGCAAGAAATATAAGATATGTTAAAGAAGATATTTTTATATTAGATAATTTATCTGAAGATGATATAGAAGATGGATATTATTATATATATAAAGAAGGGGATTCTATAAAACATTTAATAAAAAGTGAAGATAGTCCTAGGGATTTAATAAAAAGTTATTGTGACAGTTTTATAGTCAGTAAAAAAAATAAAAATACATTAGAAATTAAAATAACTTCAAGTAAAGAAAATCAGGATTATGAAATAAAAACAAGGGTTTTACTTTTAAATAGTCCAAAAGTAAAAGGGAAAGCTACTAATGGTGGAAGTGTAATAAAGTATAAACCTTAATCATTTTATAGAGGTGATAATATTGAAAAAGGCATTAATTTTTATAATTATATTTTTAATATCCTATCCAGTCTTTGGGGAAGACGAAAATGAAACTTTATTAGGTGAAGATGATGGATATGATTCTGGATATACTATGGGTGAGTTAGAAGGAAAAATTTATGGATATGAGGATTTTTTAGAAGGAAATGATAATGACTGGAGTGATGCTTGCCCTGATAATGATGATATAGAGGATGAATATAATCTTGATGAAGAAGATAGAAGTTATGAAAGGGATTTTAAAGATGGTTTTAAAGATGGTTTTGAAGAAAGTTATGAAGAAACATATAGAAAATGGAATCTTAAGGATGTAAAAAAATCCTATGAAGACGGAATTAAAAATGGTAATTACTTTGGTAAAATAATGGGTGAAATGGCAGGAAAGAAGGATCAGTATTCAGATGATAGAAGTGACTGGGAAGAAGCTATTAAATCAGATTACAGTATAAAAAAAGAATATTCTTTATATGATACTGATGATGAATATAGTGAAGGTTTTTTATATGGGTTTAAAGATGCCTTTAAGGAAAGTTATAAAGATTCATTCAGAGATACTATATTAGAAACAAATAAAGTTTTAAAAAAAGAAGCTATAAAAAATGGACAAACTATAGGTAGAGATGAAGGAGAATTATTTGCAAAGATTTCTTTTTTAAGGGGAAGTGAAAATTCATGGGATGAAAGCATACCCTCAGATTCTATGCTTAAAGAGAAATATGGATTATTAAGGGAAGAAAAAGAATATAGAAATGGATTTTTAGCAGGTTATAAGGATGGATTTAAAGAAAGCTTTATAGAAACATTTAGGGATGAAAATCTAAAAAAAGCTAAGGGAAATATTGAGTTTGAAAAGATATCTATGGAGGGTGGAAAAATAGAAAGTTTTGATGAAAATGTAATAGTAGATATAGATGAAGCTACCTTTTATAAAGAAGCTTATATAGGAATTGTTAAAGGGAATTTTCCATATAAAAATGAATTAAATGCAGCTAGTAGAATGTATGATGTTAAAATTAATAACTCATATGATTCAATAAATTTAAGAAAGCCTATGAAACTTAAGTTTAAATATGAAGGAGAAAAAAATGCAGGCATATATAAACTTAAAAGTAATAAGTGGCTATATTTATCTAGTAAATTTGAGGATGGATATATATATACTATGATAGATAATCATTATTATACAGGAGGAACTTATGCTGTATTTTTAGATAATAATTATATAGAGTTAAAGGATATAAATAATCATTGGGCAGAGGAAGAAATAAATATATTTGTAAGAAGAAATTATATATCAGGATATAAAGATAAAACCTTTAAACCTCAAAAGAGTGTATCTAGAGGTGAGTTTGTAACTATATTAGATAGAATATATAACTTAAGGTATCCATGGAGTTATAATCAACATAGATTTAAGGACCATATGGTATTTGGTCCCTATAGAGATTCTATTAATAAGGCTGTAAGTAATGGTTATATAAATGGATATACTGATAATACCTTTAGACCTAATGTAGCTATATCATATCAAGAGATAGAATGGATTATACAAAGACTTCCTGGAAAAGGAAATTTTAAGTGGGAACAAATTGAAAGTAAAATTATAAAGGAAAAAGGATATAGACCAGCTAGTAAGGATTCAATGAAAAAAAATATCACAAGGGCTGAGATAGTTTATCTTTTTTATAATTTAAATAGATAATAGGGAGTGTATCCTATGAAAAATCTTAAAAACATTTTTATAGTTTTGTTTATGGTGTTGATATTAATGAAAACAGTATCAGCAACTGAAAAAGAGAATATACCTATTGAACTTACAGTTAATTATGGCCAAGATTTAACTAATGATAATACTGTTATTTTAGGCTTGAATGTAGATGAAGAAGTAAAAAAAAATGATTTAAAAGTACAATTTTCAATAGATAATAAAAATTGGAAGGGTTATGATAGTAAAAAAGATATATGGAAATTTGGTATTAGTAGTAAGTATCAACACTATTATCCTAAGTTTAATATTGGTACTGTAGCGGGGAATAGAGATATTTATGTTAAAGTGACTGATTCTAAAGGACGGGTAGGATATGGAAAGACAAATATAGTATATAGTCCCGAAAAAAATAATCCAAGGATAGATAGTATTAATAATTTAACTAAGGGTAGTGGTAGGGGAACTGAGACAGATCCTTATATAGTAAATGATAAAAATATTAGGATTAAAATTAATACAATAAATGCTAAGAAAGTTTCCTATTCAGCAAACGGTAAAGAATGGTCAAATTGGAAAAGGATTAATGGAAATACTACAAATCTTAATATTGTATTAGGAAAGATTAACTCAAAGGTATTTTTAAAGACTAAAAATGAGTATGGAGTAGAAAGCACATCAAAACGAATAAATTATATCATAGATAAAAAATCTCCTAAATTAGATATATCAACTAAATATAATTCTTTCATAGCTACAAATGGTGTAGTAAAGTTTGATATAGCTACTAAGGATGATAAATCAAAATTTGTTGATTTTAATATAATAATTAATTTAAATGGTAATTTAGTAAAAAAATCAGGAAGGGTTATAAATTATATTAAAGATAAATTGACATATAAAGAAATTACAATAAAGGGCTTACCAAAAGGGGTTTTTAATACAAAAGTTGAAGTTATAGATTCAGCAGGAAATAAAAATATTAAATATATTAAAATAAAAAGTTTAGAATAATGAAATAAAAAAGTGATGAATAGGCTATAATCTATTCATCACTTTTTTTTATGGAGGAGATAATGAAATATATAAAAAACAATAAAGCCATTACACTAATAGAGTTAGTTTTAACTATAACTATATTTAGTCTTTATTTTGTGTCTTTATTAACCTTTATAAGTTATTTTATAACTTTAAGTAAAGAATCAGATGAGAAAATGGAAGCTAATAATCTAGCCATAGATTTAATTGAAAAAGAAAGATTATCAGATAATAAAGAAAATTTTTCTACAACAATAGATGAATTTAAAGTAGATGTTAATATAAAAAAAATCCCACGAGAAAACATTAATTTAAGTAACTTATATCAGATAGTTGTTAAAATTAAGAAAGATAATATATTAGTTTATGAAATCAAAAGTGTAAAAATAATTAACTAGGAGAATACATGAAAAATAAAGGGTCAACTTTAGTATTTTTAATTATTGTAATAGGTTTTGTTACTTTGATTGGGACTGTTGTTTATTCTATGTGTTTATTTAATTATAAAAATCAAGAAAATATAAATAAACATCAAAAAAATTTTTATATAATAGATTCAGTTTTAGATATATCATATGTTACAACAGAGGATGTAGTTAATAAGGCATTAAAACATTCTTTTAACTTAATTGAGAGTTTAGAAGATGAATTAGTTGATAAAGGGTATTTATTTAGAAATAGTTACAAAAATTATCTCTTTAGAAACTTAGAAGAAAAAATAAGATCAAATATTTGTAATTATAGTAGTTTAATAGATGAAAACATAAAGGTAGATATAAATATTTATAAAAATTATTCAGGGGATATTATTATAGATATTGATTCATATCTAGAAAATGCTACATATACTAAGATAAGTGAAAAATTAATAGTAAAAATACCAGGGTTTCCACCAAAGTCTTATAAACTAGTAATGAGAAAAAATTGGCACATCACTAATTAAGGATGGTTTTTATGGAGAAAAATAAGGGTTTGTCTTTGATAGAATTAATCTTAACTATTAATTTATTAATTATTATATTAGGTCTTTTGTTTTCTTTCTTAATAAATAATATCAATTATTTTAACATAATCTATAATAGAAATGAAATTAAAGAACAGGGAGAATTTGCTATTAATTATATGACTGAAAAGTTAATGACTTTAAATGAGATAACAGACATTACTGATAAATATAACTACACACTTAATCATATTAATAAATCTAATCCTGTAAATATAAGAAGAATAATTTTTAGAGGAGTAAATACTTTTAAACATTCTGAAACTAATTATAAGTTTGAATTAAAAACTAATAATAAACTTTTTGATAGAACAACTGAAGTTGCTTGTTATATAACAGATATAATAATTTCCCCTATACCTAAGGAAGTCAGTTATAAAAATGCTGAGGGTATAAAAATAATACTTAAATTAAATAAGGATAAAGAATATAGAGAAATTTCTAAAACAGTATTCTTTAGAAATAGGAGATAAATATGAATAATAATGGTTTTACTATTATTGAACTAATTTGTATATTGGCAATAATGGGAATTATTATAACTTTAGCAATACCTAGTATGAATTTATCCTATGAAATGAAGTTATATGCAGTCCAATTATGCAGTGATATTAGATATGTAAGGGTAAAAAAGATGACAGAAGGGAAAGATTATAAAATTTATATAGATGATAACTTTTATGAAATGAGAAAAGGAATTAAAACAATAAAGAGAGTAGATTTACCTAAGGATATTAAGATTATAAGCAATTATAGAAAAGAATGCATTTATTTTACTTATAGAGGGGCACCTGTAATGTCTGGTTCTATTAATATATTTGATCAAAAAGAAAAGAGGTATTATCAAATAACAATAGTTCCTGCGTCTGGTAGAATTTTATTGAAAGATGAAATATTTGAATGATTAGCCAATAAAAAGTATAATAGTTAATGAGAATAAATTAAGTTGGTGATATTATGAAATCAAACCTAGTAATAATAGGGTTTATGGGCGTTGGAAAAACGACAAATGGAAGAAGAGTAGCTAAAAAGTTAAGAAAAGGATTTATAGATACTGATTTTTTTATAGAATATAATTGTAATACCAAAATAAATAAAATATTTCAAAGATATGGAGAAGCACATTTTAGGAAGTTAGAAAAAAAGGCAGTTAAAGAGGTCTCTAAAAGAAAAAATGTAGTAATATCCACTGGAGGAGGAGTAGTATTAGACCCTTCTAATATAAAGGAATTAAAAAGAAATGGTATCATAATATTATTACAGGGCTCAATAAAGCATATAACTAGGAATTTAGAGAATTCTTATAAGAAAAGACCTTTACTAGAAAAGGAAAATTGGAAAATGGAATTAAGAAATATTTTAGAAAGTAGAAAGAAAAGATATTTTAATAGTTCTGATTATATCATTAAAGTTGATGGTAAAAGTCACGGACAAATAGTAAATGAAATAGTTAAGGCTTATAAAAGAAGAAGATAGGCATTTTTGGCTATTCAAAGTTTAAAAATTATGATAATATATAATAGGATGTTATAGAGAGGAAGTAATTTATGAATAAGTTATTAGTTATACATGGACCAAATTTGAATATGTTAGGAAAAAGGGAGCATAAACACTATGATAGTTTAACTCTAGAAGAAGTTAATGAAAAAATTCTACATAAAGCAAAAGAAAATAATTTTAAAGTAGATATTTATCAGTCTAATTCAGAAGGTGAAATTATAACAAAGCTACATTCTGCTATAGATAAATATCAAGGAATTATTATTAATCCTGGGGCTTATACCCACTATAGTATAGCTATAAGGGATGCATTAAAGATTTTAACGATACCTATAATAGAAGTTCATTTATCTAATATATATTCTAGAGAAGAATTTAGACATAATTCTGTTATAGCTCCTGTATGTACTGGACAGATATCAGGTCTTGGACATGTAAGTTATTTAATAGCATTAGATGCTTTTAAAAATTTAATGGGGGGATATAATGAATAAAAGGATATCTAAATTAAAAGAGGAATTAAGTAATAAAAATATAGACTCTTGTTTGATATTTAAACCTGAAAACAGAAGATATATTAGTAATTTTACAGGTACAACAGGCTATGTTTTAATTACTGAAAAAAGAAATATATTTGCTACAGATTTTAGATATACACAACAAGCTAAAGAGCAATGTAGTGAATTTGAGGTTAAAGAGTTAACTAAAGACTATACAATATTTAATCTTCTAAATGAACTAGAAATAGAGAATTTAGGTATTGAAGAGGATTTTGTTACATATGGATTTGTAAATGAATTAAAAGAAAAATCAACTGATATTAATATTATGACTTTAAATAGTTTATTAACAAAGATTAGAATGATTAAAGAAGAAGAAGAGGTTAAATTAATAAAAGAAGCTGCATTAATAACTGATAAAGCCTTTGAACATATAATTTCTTATATAAAACCAGGTATGAAGGAAAATAAAATATCTATAGAATTAGAACATTTCATGAAAAAACTAGGAGCAGAAGGACCGTCCTTTAATTTTATAGTTGCTTCAGGGAAAAGGTCATCTATGCCCCATGGAGTTGCTTCAGATAAAGTAATTGAAGATGGTGACTTTGTTACTATAGACATGGGATGTAAATATAAAGGATATTGTTCTGATATGACTAGAACCTTTGTAATGGGTAAAGCTAGTGATAAGCAAAAGAAAATTTACAATACAGTATTAAAGGCTCAAATTAAGGCATTAGAAAATGTAAAACCAGGAATAACTGGTTTTGATCTTGATAAAATTGCTAGAGATGTTATTAAAAAAGAAGGATATGGCGAATATTTTGGACATGGATTAGGTCATGGAGTGGGGCTTGAAATTCATGAATTACCTAGACTAGCAGAGCATAACTCAGCAAAAATAGAAATGGAAGCTGGAATGGTTATAACTGATGAACCAGGTATATATATACCTGGCTTTGGAGGAGTAAGAATAGAAGATTTAGCAGTTGTAACAAAGGATGGAGTGAAGATATTATCAGAATCTACTAAAGAACTATTAGAGATAAATAATTAATTAGGAGGTATTTTAATATGATTACAGCAGGAGATTTTAGAAATGGATTAACTTTTGAGATGGATGGTGAAATATATCAAGTTGTGGATTTTCAGCATGTAAAGCCAGGAAAAGGAGCAGCTTTTGTAAGAACTAAGTATAAGAATTTAAAAACTGGTTCTATTAAAGAAGATGCATTTAATCCAAAGGATAAATTTAAAAAAGCTCATATAGAAACTAAGGAAATGCAGTACTTATATAATGATGGAGAACTTTATTACTTTATGGATCCTGATACTTATGAGCAACTTCCTTTAAATCATGAACAAGTTAAAGATGCAATTAAGTTTATTAAAGAAAATGATAATGCAACAATGAAGTTTTATGAAGGAAAGCCATTTGAAGTGGAAGCACCAAATTTTGTTGAACTTGTGATAACACATACAGAGCCAGGAGTTAAAGGGGATACTGCAACAGGTGCTACTAAGCCAGCTACAGTTGAAACTGGAGCAGAAGTTCAAGTACCTTTATTTGTTAACATTGACGATAAAATAAAAATAGATACAAGAACTGGAGAGTATTTGTCTAGAGTTTAGGCAATAATAATCTAAAAATAATAAGGAGGAACTACAATGGATTACTTATACGAAAAAATTTCTTATTTAAAAGGAATGGCAGAAGGTCTAAATATTGAAGAAGATTCTAAAGAAGGGAAACTACTTCTTCATATTGTGGATGTTTTAGATGATTTTGCTGATGCTTTAGAGGATATATACGAAGAACAAAATGAAATAGGTGAGTATCTAGATTTTATTGATGAAGATTTAACAGAGGTAGAAGAAGATATATATGGAGAATATGAAGTAGAAGAAGATGAAAATTTGGAATAATAAAGATAAAAGGTTAGTATCCTAGGATACTAACCTTAACTTTTGTTTATTGATAAATAAATACTACAAAGTACTAAAAGTATATATTTAGATTATATGATTAATATGATAAAATTTAAATTATATTTAATATTCAAATCTAAAAGGGGTGTTTTTATTGTATGATATTGCAATAGTAGGTGCTGGTCCAGCTGGAGCGATGTTAGCAAGATTAGTGGCAAAAAAATATAAAGTGTTACTAATAGATAAAAGAGATTTAAATAATGATAATTTAAGCAATTCTATAGTTAAATGTTGTGGTGGATTATTAGCTCCTGATGCTCAACAAATAATAGCTAAACTAGGTTTAGGATTACCAAAAAAGATATTAGTTAATCCCCAACTTTTCACAGTAAGAACTATGGATCTAACTAATGATTTAGAAAGATATTATCAAAGATTTTATTTCAATATGGATAGAGAAAAATTTGATAGATGGTTAGTATCTCTAATTCCAGATAATGTAGATAAAAGGTTTAATTCTATATATAAATCCTTTAAAAAAAATGGAGATTATTTTGATATTACATATACTAAAGAAAGAAAAAAATATACAGAAAAAGCTAAAATATTAATAGGAGCAGATGGAGGTAATTCAGAAATAAGAAAGTCTACTTTAAAGGATAATCTTTTACCCGATAAGTATATCAATACAGGAATGGTTTAAAATAAAAGAATCCTTACCATACTTTACTGCTATTTTTGATGAAGAAATAAGTGATTTTTATTCATGGATAATACCTAAGGGTGATTACATTTTATTAGGATCTGCCCTTAATATAGATAATTATCCCAATAAAAAATTTAACATTTTAAAAAACAAATTGAAAAATAAGGGATTTAATTTTGATAGTAAAGTTAAAAGGGAAGGAGCATTTATTTATAGGCCTAAAAGTATAAGACAATTATTTACTGGTAAAGGTAATATTGCCTTTATAGGGGAAGCAGCTGGAGCGATAAGTCCTAGTTCAGCTGAAGGATTTAGCTATGCATTAAAAAGTGCTTTATATTTATCAGAAAGCTTAAATAATGGATTAGATGGTTTTATGAACAGATATAAAAGAAAGATGAGAAAACTAAAATTTAATATATTATTAAAAAATTTAAAATCTCCAGGAATGTATAATCCTACTATTAGGAAAATGGTAATGAAATCAGGGTTAGAAAGTATGGAAGTTGAAAAATACTTAAAATAGAATTAAAAAATAAAGGTCAGTATTCTAGAAAATCTAGGATGCTGTTTTTTTATTTATAATTTAAATTTCATAGCATATTCTTGGACAAGACTTAATAGTATATATAAAGGAGGTAAAGTTATGGAAAAACTTAAGACAAAAAATTTTAAAAAGTATAATAGTGTTAAAAAAGAAGTGGTTAAAAAGGAAAGTATAGATGATGAAATAAAAATGGAAAATATTTTCAATAATATATTATGTTTTTTAGATTCTAACCTAGAAAATATATTAAAAAATATATCAGTAGAACATAAGAAAGTCATTGAAGAGATTAGGCTTAGATTAAATAAACCCCTTATGATTTATATGAATGGAAAAGATTATTTTTTAGATCAAAAAGGAAAATTAAAGACTAATTATAATAATACTTTCTTTGTAAACAAAGAAAGTATTATTAATACATATCAAAAGTTATGTAATTATTCTATATATGCAGTTGAGGATGAAATAAGAAATGGATTTATTACAGTAAAGGGTGGTCATAGGATAGGAATAGCAGGAAGAGTTGTATATGGTAAAAATGGAATTGAAACTATTAAGGAAATTTCATCTTTAAATATAAGGATAGCTAGGGAAAAATTAGATGTATCAAAAAAGATAATTCCATATCTTATAAAGGATAATAACATATATCACACTTTAATAGTCTCACCTCCCCAATGCGGAAAGACTACACTTTTAAGAGATCTTATAAGAAATTTTTCTAATGGTATAGATGAGTTAGATTTTAAGGGTGTTAAAGTAGGGGTTGTTGATGAAAGATCAGAAATAGCAAGTAGCTACAAAGGGATAGCACAAAATGATATTGGCTTAAGGACAGATATTTTAGATGCCTGTCAAAAATATGATGGTATAGTTATTTTAATAAGATCAATGTCACCTAATATAATAGCAACTGATGAATTAGGAGGCATAAAAGATATAAAAGCTATCCATGAGGCATTAAAGGCAGGGGTTAAGATAATATCAACTGTTCATGGAGAAAACATTAATGATATAAAGAATAAACCAAATTTAAAACAAATTATGGATGAAAAAATATTTGAAAGGATTGTTATTTTAGATAATTCTAAAGGAGTAGGAACTGTAAAAGATATAATAAATGGTAAAACCTTTAAATCAATATTAAAGGGGAGAAACGATGTTTATATTAAAAATTATGGGAAGTTTGATGATAATAATAGCTAGTACCTTAATTGGAAATATTTTTGGAAGTAAGTATTCTTTAAGACTAAAAAATATAAAGGGGTTAATTAACTGTATTAGGTTATTAGAAAGTGAAATTTTATATCTTTCTAATCCCTTACCAGAAGCCTTTGATAATGTTTATAAAAAGGGAAGTAAAAATGTTTCTTATATATTTAGGGATATAAGAAAATATCTAATAGAAAACGATGATAAAAATGTATTAGAAAGTTTTAAATATATAATTAATAAAAATAAAGTTAAATTATCCTTAACTAAAGATGATATAGAAATATTAGTTTCTTTAGCTAGCATTTTAGGAACATCAGATAAACAAGATCAACAAAAACATATAAAAGTAATTATAGAACAACTTAAAATCCAACAAAGGGATGCCTTTGAAAGGATGAAAAAAAATGAAGCCTTATATAAGAAATTAGGCCTTCTTTTAGGATTAGCTCTGGTGATTATATTATTTTAATACGAGGTGAGGGTTAATGAATGTAGATATGATATTTAAAATTGCCGGAATAGGCATTTTAGTTGCAGTATTAAATCAAGTTTTAAAAAAAGCTGACAGAGAAGAACAAGCAACTATGACAAGCTTAGCAGGGATAGTAATAGTGTTAATGATGGTAATTAATATGATAAGTCAGTTATTTGAAAGTGTTAAAACTATATTTCATCTATATTAAGAAGGGATAACATGGAGATATTACAGATAGTGGGTATAGGAATGATTGCTACAGTTTTATCAGTTATATTAAGACAAGAAAGACCAGAATTTGCTTTACAAGTAAGTGTAGTAACTGGAATAATAATATTTTTATTTGTAATAACAAAATTAACCTATGTTGTACAAGTGTTAAATAATTTAGCAGAAAGAGTGGATATAGATTTTATATATTTTTCTACAATATTAAAAGTTATAGGTATTGCATATATAGCTGAATTTGGTGCTCAAATATCAAGGGATGCTGGTGAAGGAGCTATAGCAGCTAAAATAGAACTTGCTGGCAAAATATTAATATTAGTTCTTTCTATGCCAATACTTATTGCTTTGTTAGATTTAATAATAAAAATAATGCCTTAAGGGTGACTAAAATGGCAAAAAAATTACTTTTGATTTTAATGATACTTCTATTTTTACCTACCTTTGCCTTTGGTATAGAAGATGGAGATACAGTTAATAGTGAAACAGTTATAAAAGATCAGATGGATAACCTCCAAATTGATGAACTAGAAAAAATTATAAAAGATATTAATAGTGAAAATAAACATTTACCTAAAATGAGACTTAAAGATACTTTAACTTCTTTAGTTAAAGGTAGGAGAGTATTCGATGGTAAAAAAATAATATCTGGAATATTAAAAACCATTTTTGATGAGGTTATAAATAATCTAAATTTACTAAAAAAACTTCTAATATTATCAATTATTTCTGCAATTTTAATAAATCTACAAAATGCTTTTGAAGAAGATACTGTAGGGAAGATGGCACATTTTGTAGCTTATATAATATTAGTATCTATTGTTATTAAAAGTTTTTTAATGGGAATGGAGATAGGGAAAGATGCAATTAAAGATATGGTTTTGTTTATGCAAGCCTTATTACCAATTTTGATAACCCTATTAGTAGCCATGGGAGGTATTACATCAGCTGCATTATTTCAACCTATAATTTTAGGGGCTATAAGTGCTATAAGTACTATAATGAAGGATATTATTATACCATTAATATTCTTTTCGATTTTGATTGGTATAATAAGTAAAATATCAGATAAAGTGCAAATAAATAAGGTAGCAAGTTTGTTAAGAGAGATAGCTGTAGTAATAATTGGAATTTCATTAACAGTTTTTATGGGGATAATTTCTATTCAGGGTGTAACGGCATCTAAAGTAGATGGTGTTACTATTAGAACAGCCAAATTTGCAGTTGATAATTTTATTCCTATAGTAGGTAAATTTCTTTCAGATGCAATGGATACTGTTGTAGGATGTTCTATGTTATTAAAAAATGGTATTGGTGTAATAGGTGTTGTAACGTTGTTTTTAATAAGTATTATGCCTGCTATTAAACTTATTTCCTTAATATTTGTATATAAAATAACAGCGGCCGTTATTGAACCTATATCCCATGGAAAAATTGTTGAATGTTTAAATGAAGTTAGTAAATCTTTAATTTTAGTTTTAGCTACTGTATTATCAGTAGGATTGATGTTTTTTATTGCAATAACAATTATTGTAGCAGCTGGTAATTCAACTGTAATGTTAAGGTAGGTGTTTAAATGATAAGTTTTTTAAAGGATTGGGCTATAAATATAGCAATAATTTCTATTTTTATAACGATTTTAGAAATAATAATGCCAAAGGGTCCTTTAAAGGGATATATAAATGTAATTATTGGACTTATTTTAATTATTGTTTTGATAAATCCATTCATAAATTTGATTAGTAATAACATAGATATAGAAAAAGAAGTTTTTGCAAACATAAATAGTTATAATGAAGAAAACTCTGTAGTAAAGGAAAGTTTTAAAGAGCTTCAGAAAGATCAAATTATAAAGACTTACAAAGAAAAGGTTAAAAAAAATATTATAGGATTAGTAGAAAGTGAATCTAAATATAAGGTTGAAGATATTAATATCACAATAAACTTAAATGAAGATGAAAAGGATTTTGGAAAACTAAAGAAGCTAAAATTAAATTTGAATAAGAAAAAAGATAAAAATAAATCTAATATTACAATAGAGGATGTTGAGGTTAGTATAAGTGAGAATTTTAATAATAAAAACTATAAAGAAACTAATGATAAAAAAATTTTAAATATATTATCTGATAATTTTGATATAGATTCAAATAATATTTTAATTTACATAAACCAATAAGATTAGGGGGTAAGATACGTGATTGAAAAGATAAAGGAAATGTTTAGTAAGGAAAACTCAAAGAAATTTTTACTTAATATGTTCACAGTTTTGATTATAGGAATAATACTTTTAATTTTTAGTAGTTCATTTGAAACTGAAAGTAATAAAAATGAGAATTTAAATAATGAAGAAAATAATATAGTAAAACAGGATAGTTTGATTAATAATTACGCCAATAAAGTAGAGGGGAAATTAGAAAATATTTTAAGTCAAATGAAGGGAGTGGGGCAAGTAAAAGTAATGGTAACTTTCAAAGATACAGCTGAAAGGATACCAGCATTAAACACAACTAAAAGTGAAGAAATAAGTAATGAAGAGGATGCACAGGGAGGAACTAGAAAAGTTACAAGACAAGAGTCTAGTAAACAAGTCGTTGTTAGTAATGAAAGTGAGTCACTAGTTATTATTAAAGAAATAAATCCAGAAGTAAAAGGAGTAATAGTTATTGCAGAAGGGGCAGAGAATATAAAGGTAAAAGAAAGGCTTTATTCGGCTGTGAAGACAGTTTTAGGTATACCCGGAAATAGGGTAGAAATTTATTCAAGAAATTAAAAAAAAGGGGGATATAAATGATTATAAAAAAAAGAACACTTTACTTAATATCTCTTGTTATATTACTAGTGGTTATTGGGTATATTAACCATCAGTTAAATAAACAATCAATGAAACAGGCTTCTACTGAATATCAGAGATATGAAGAGGATTTAGTAGATACATATAATGGTGACGAAGATGCTATTGAAACAGCTAATGAAAGTGTTGAAAGTGAAATGAAAGTTGTAGATAGTAGAGAAAATCAAGTTTCAGATATAAAGAATAAAACGAATGATGATATAGAAGAAACTATAAGCAAAGAGGAAAATAGAAAAAAATCGAATTATTTTATAGAATATAGATTGTCAAGGGATAAATTAAGGGCTACTTTAATTGAAAGATTAAATAAAATAATAGAAAATGATAAAACCACAGAAAAGATAAGAACACAAGCACAACAGGAAATTATAAGTATAGGTAATTTATCAGAAAAGGAACTTTATATTGAGGGATTGTTAAAATCAAAAGGATTTGAGGATGCCTTGGTATTTTTAAGAGAAGATAAAGTTAGGGTAGTTGTATCAGTTGATAAGTTAACTAAACAAGATGTAATGAAAATTCTAGACATAGTTAAAGAGGAAACAAAACTTGATGCTTCGAATATAAAAATCATGGAAAAGTTTTAGTAATGTTTGTAAACTAGATGTTGATTTGATATAATGATTTTGTATGAATAGTTAAATCTGAATCTATTCGGAGGTGTGATAATGACAGACTTAACAGATAAAGAGAATTTAGAGCATGGACAAATAAAAATAGCAGATGAAGTAGTAGGCATTATAGCCGGGTTAGCTGCTACAGAGATAGAAGGAGTAGCTGGTATGAGTGGAGGTTTAGCCGGTGGTATTTCTGAAATGCTAGGCAGAAAAAGCCTATCAAAAGGAGTAAAAGTAGAAGTTGGCGAAAAGGAAGCTGCTATAGATCTATTTATAATTGTAGATTATGGAGCAAAGATACCAGAAGTAGCGTGGAAAATACAAGAAAGTGTAAAAAATGCTGTTGAAACTATGACAGGTTTAAATGTAGTAGAGGTTAATATACATATTCAAGGAGTGAATATTGAAAAGGAAGAAGAAGAAAGCGAAGAAGATAATTCACAACAACAAAGAGTAAAATAATTAAAACCCTCTGATGATTCAGAGGGTTACTATATATTAGGGGGAGTAGCATGAAAATTATAGATAGGTTAGTATTAACAATTCATACAATTATACTTTCTATTTTCTATAATATTAATTTTAATGCCATTAGATATCTACTTTCTAAAAGAAAACTTAATATATATTTAAAAGTAGTAAAAAATAATTATTTTATCTCTATTATTGGATTAACTCTATTAATAGCAAGTATAAGATTTTTAATTTCTGGAATAACTACTAATAAAAGAAATTATATAATAACTAATATAAGTTTAGGAGAATTAAGTAAAAAAGTTATTGAAGAATTTAAAGATGTAAATGACACAAAGTCTTCTGTAAAAATACTAGATGAAGGAATAACCTTAAAGGTAAATGGTGTGGTTGATTAAAAATAAATATTCCTTCAATTAGTTATGGTATTTAATAAAGAATAAAAAAATATATAGAAACTTCGACTTGAATTAATGTTTGCTAAGTTAAAGTTATAATTGATGATATAAAAAGAAAAACTACAGCTTTAAAGTAAAGTGGTGTTAGTTTTGTTAAAGGAGAACTTTAATGAGTTAATAAGATTATTTCAGAAAAATGAAGGCAAAATCATTGGAGGTTTAATTGGTTTTTAAAAGCTATCTTTATTCTAACTATTGGCATATTAAAAACTTTGTTTATAATAATTTTTATTAGTATTGGATGTTATTTTGGGAATATTATAGATAAAAAAGAAGATGTTAGTGAACTATTAGATAGAATATTACCCCTGGGTAAATTCAAATAGATGTTAACAAACTAAGGAGGATATAAAATATGGGTAGAAAAATTCAAAGAGAAACAACAATGAAGTTATTATTTGAAATGGAATTAAATGATGATTATACAAAGGAAAGGGTAGAATCTTTCCTAGAAAATAACGAGATATCTGAAGATGAGGGTGAATATATTATAGATATTTCTCAAAAGGTTATTGAAAACTTAAGTTTAATCGATACAAAGATTGAGGAATATGCATCGGGTTGGAAAATAAAAAGGATAGCTAAAGTAGATCTTTCAATATTAAGACTTGCAATATGTGAAATACTTTATAGAGAAGATATCCCTATTCAAGTATCTATTAATGAAGCCATAGAAGTAAGTAAAAAATATAGTTCTGATGAATCTAGAAAATTTATTAATGGACTTTTAGGGAGTTTAGTAAGAGAGTTAAACAAAAATGACTAAATTTTTTTTAGGAATAGATAGTAGTGCATATACTACTTCAGTGGCTGTTGTTGATGATGATAAGAAATTAATATGCGATTATCGAAAAGTTTTAAAAGTAAAAAAAGGAAAAAGAGGCTTAAGGCAACAAGAAGCGGTTTTTCAACATATAAAAAATTTCCCTTTGCTTTTTGATAAATTATCTAAAGAAATAGATTTATCACTTATAAAATCAGTAGCGGTAAGTACTAAACCTAGAAATATAGAAAACTCTTATATGCCAGTATTTAAAGTTTCTGAAAGCATAGGAAAAGTATTTTCAAAGTCTAGAAGAATACCTTTTTTAGAATATAGCCATCAAGATGGACATATAGCTTCTGGTTACTTTGATAGTAATATAAAACAAAGTAGAATTCTTCTTATACATATTTCTGGCGGAACAACAGAATTATTACTAATAACAAAGAAAAGTAGTGGTTATGATATTAAAATAATAGGAGGAACAAAGGATATAAGTGCAGGACAACTTATAGATAGAATTGGAGTAAAAATGGGAACTTTATTTCCTTGCGGGAAAATGTTAGATGAGATTTCTAAAACGGGAAATATATTAAAAAAAATACCAGTAAGTACTAAGAAAGAATGGCTAAATTTTTCAGGAGCAGAGACTTACTTTTTAAGATTATTAGAATCAAAGGATTATAGTCATAATGATATATCTAAAAGTGTTTTTTATTTAATTACTTTATCATTATCAAATATTATTAAATATGCAATTAAAAAATATAGTGTTGAAGATGTGATGGTTGTAGGAGGAGTTGCAGCTAATAGTTATTTAAGAAAAAATTTAAAAAAACATATAAAAGAGGGAAATATTTATTTTCCTAAGAAAGAATTTTGTACAGATAATGCGATAGGACTTGCTTACTTAAGTTATTTAAATAACCATGAAAGGTAGGTATACAAATGAAAATATTAGATGGAAAGGGTTTATCTAAGAAAATAAGGAATAATATAAAAGAAGAAGTGAAAATAGCGAAAAAAAAGTATAAACGTGCTCCTGGACTTGCTGTAATATTAGTAGGAGAGGATAAAGCATCAGAAGTTTATGTGAATATGAAAGAAAAAGCGTGTCTAAAAGCAGGTATTAATTCTAAAACTTATAAACTAAATAAAAATATAAGTCAAAATGAATTGATAAAACATATAGATAGTTTAAATGAAAACGAAGAGATAGATGGTATTTTAGTGCAATTACCCCTTCCTAAACATATGGATGAAAATTTAGTTAATTCTCAAATTTCTCCTAAAAAGGATATAGATGGATTCCATCCAGTAAATACAGGCAAACTTTTTTTAGGGGAGAAGGGTTTTATTCCATGCACACCAAAGGGTATAGTTAGATTAATAAAAGAATATGATATACAAATTAAAGGGAAAAATGTTGTTGTAGTAGGAAGAAGTAATATAGTTGGAAAGCCTAGTGCAATGCTTTTACTTAACGAAAATGCAACAGTAGAAATATGTCATTCAAAAACTAGTAATCTAAAAGAACATACTTTAAAAGCAGATATTATCATAGCAGCCTGTGGAAGGGCTGAATTGATTAAAGGAGATATGGTAAAAGACAATGCAATTATTATAGATGCAGGAACAAATAAAATTAATGGTAAATTAGTAGGAGATGTAGAATATGAAGCTTTAAAGGATAAGGCTGATTTTATTACACCTGTTCCTGGAGGAGTTGGACCTATGACAATTGCTATGCTGTTAGAAAATACATTGGAGGCGTATTATCAAAATGTCGTTAAAAGCAATTAAGGTTAGCGAAGTTAATAGATATATTAAAAGGATTCTATCTACAGATCCATTATTATATAATATTAAAGTAGAAGGTGAAATATCAAACTTCAAACATCATACCTATAGTGGGCATATGTATTTTACATTAAAAGATGATAAGAGTAGGTTAAGATGTGTAATGTTTAATAGTGATAACAAAAAGCTTAATTTGAAACTAGAAGATGGAATGAATATTGTAGCTAAAGGTTATATATCAATCTATGAAAGAGATGGTAGTTATCAATTATATGTAAAGGAATTAAACTTAAAGGGTACTGGAGATTTATATATAGCATTTGAAAAATTAAAAAAGAAATTAAAACAAAAGGGTTATTTTGATGATAAATATAAAAAGAAAGTACCATATATACCTAAAAAGATTGGAGTTGTAACATCTTCAACTGGAGCTGCAGTTAGAGATATTATTACTGTTATAAAAAGAAGAATGCCCTGTACTGAAATAATAATTTATCCAGTTTTAGTACAGGGTTTAAAGTCGCACATTGAAATATGTGAAGGATTGAAATATTTTGATCAAAGAGAGGATATTGAACTTATTATAACCGGTAGAGGAGGAGGATCTTTAGAAGAATTATGGGCTTTTAATGAAGAAGATGTAGCAAATACCATTTTTAATTTAAAAACTCCAGTAATTTCAGCTGTTGGACATGAAACAGACTTTACTATAGCTGATTTTGTATCTGATTTAAGAGCTCCTACTCCTTCTGCTGCTGGAGAATTGGCAGTCCCAAGATTTGATATATTAGATTCAAAACTTAATGAATTTAGTAAAAGGTTAACTTTTTCTATGAAAAGTATAATTAAAGAGAAAAAAAATAGTTTAGAACATATTAAAAGAAGTAAATTATTTGTAAAACCATTAGATATTATAGATGAGTATAAACAAAGAAATGATTATAATTTAAAGGATTTATTAAATGGAATGGAAAAAATCCTAAGTGAAGATAAATCTAATTTAGAAAACTTAGGTGCAAAGTTACATTCTCTAAGTCCTTTAAAGGTATTATCAAGAGGATATTCTATCCCTATTGATAATAAAGAAAATGTAATAAAATCTGTAGACGAGATAGAAAAGGAAGAAATTCTTAATCTTATAATGAAAGATGGTAAAATAAAAGCAAAAGTTTTAGAAATAAGCAAGGAAGAAGGGAGTTAATTTATGGATAATAAGTTAAAAAACATACCTTTTGAAAAAGCTATAGAGGATTTAGAGTCTGTAGTGAAGAAGTTAGAAGAAGGAAACTTGTCATTAGATGATTCTTTAAAATATTTTAAAAAGGGAATAGAACTTTATAAGCATTGTAACAATACTCTTGAGAATGCAGAAGGAAAAGTAAAATTAATATTAGAAAACGAAGAAAATGTAGAAGAAGTTCAATTTAAAGAAAACGAATAGGAGGAAACAATGAATTTAAATAATGAATTAACTAGACTTAAAGATTTAGTAGAAAAAGAATTAGACAAAACCTTACCTAAAGTAGAAGGAAAACAAAAGAATGTGATTGAAGCAATGAGATATAGCGCCTTTGCTGGAGGTAAAAGGTTAAGACCAATTTTAGTATTAAAAAGCTGTGAGCTAGTAGGTGGAAATATAAAAGATGCAATGCCCTTTGCCCTTGCATTAGAAATGATACATACATATTCTTTAATTCATGATGATTTACCTTCTATGGATGACGATGATTACAGAAGAGGAAAACCTACTAACCATAAGGTTTATGGTGAAAGTATTGCAATATTAGCAGGAGATGGATTATTAAATTGTGCATATGAAACCATGATAAATCACATTACAGAAAATATTGAAGACTCAAAAGAGTATATAAAAGCATTTACTGTTATTGCAAAAGCATCAGGAGTATATGGCATGATAGGAGGACAAGTAGTAGATATAATGTCTGAAAGTGACAGTTTTGATGAAAAAACTCTAGACTTTATTCATAACCATAAAACATCAGCATTGATAGAAGCATCAATAATTGCAGGTGGACTTATTGGAGGTGCAAATAAAGAAGAACTTAAAAGATTAAAGGAGTATGGGAAAGCTATTGGGTTAAGTTTTCAAATAAGAGACGATATATTAGATATTATAGGTAACAAAGAAAAGTTAGGTAAAGATATTGGGAGTGACCAATCAAACCAAAAGGCAACATTTGTTAGTCTATATGGACTAGAAGAATCTGAAAGAAAAACAGAAAAGCTTTGTAAAAAGGCAATTAATTCTTTAGATATATTTAATGGAGATAATAAATTGTTTTTTAAAGACTTAGCTGAATACTTAGTTCTTAGAGATTATTAATAAAATTTTACAAAAAATAATCATATTTGTAATTATAAATTGTATATGTTATAATTGATTTTACTTAGAATGGCGCAGTATTCTAGTCAGTACAGCTAATTTTGAAGGCGGGGCTAAAAATCCGTCAAAGGGCACATCAATGAAGTTCCTGGTTGTGGCTGCCGACGCCCAGTCGGGGGTCATTTCTGGGAGTAAGGAGGATGGGGCGATCCACAATGGCATGTGGGCGTTGACCCTACCTCCGTGGAGACTCGTTTTTAAAATAAACGGGAATAACCTGTTATGTGGTGAAAGCTACAGACAGAGTAGCCTGCCTTGAGTGAGGTTGGTGGATAATGGTTGTGACTTTGAATTTTATGGGCCCATAAAAGGAGAGGTTTTGCTATTGAAACCCATTTTGCAAAAGAGGCTAGGAATTAGCATGACTGTTGGGGAAATCTCCTAGACTGTTCATAAAAGATGAAATTTATTAGGGATTACAGTGCGGGCTAAGTGGTAATCTAGCCCTACCGAATAGGTAGAGAAAAGAGTAAAGGGAAACCGCTGCTATGGCGACAAGCAGTTCTTTTCTGGGAAACCCTGCTAGACCTTAAGCCGTAAAATTTACCTAATAAATTGCCATTTTAGTGTGCTGATAGCACTAGCTATCAGCTTTATTTTAATGTAAAAAAACATTTCCTGGAGGTATATATATTGCCTAAAAAAAAGGTAGAGAAAACAAATAAAAGTCTTAATAAAAGATATAATATAAAATGGATAACCGTGATTTCTTTGTGGACTTTTGTACTTGCAATATTATTTAGTTTAATATCAGAAAATTTACTTAGAAATTTTAATTCAACATTTGCGTTTATAATATTAATTTTCATTGTACTTCTTGGTGTTACTTTTGATACAATAGGAATAGCGGTAGCATCAGCTGATGAAAAACCTTTTCATTCTATGGCTGCTAATAAGATACCAGAAGGAAGATATGCAGTTAAATTAGTTAGGAATGCTGGACCTGTATCAAATTTTTGTAATGATGTAGTTGGAGATATTTGTGGTATAATAAGTGGTGGTGCAGGTACTATTTTAGTATTAAAGGTAGTAAATACTTATGGATTTAAAAAAGTAACTATTATAAGTGTAATTATGAGTGCTTTTATTGCAAGTTTAACAGTTGGAGGAAAGGCCTTTGGTAAAGAGATAGCACTTAAGAAAAATGAAGAAATTTTGTACTATACATCTAAGGTATTAAAAGTATTAGATGAAAAATTACAAATAAATATTTTACCAGATCTTAAAAAGAAGGCCAAAAAAAAAGATAAAGAAAGAGAGTGACTATTTTGAGTCAAATATTGTCTACTATTAATAATTTAGAAGACTTAAAAAAACTAAATAGTAATGAAATGAATTCTTTAGCAAAAGAATTAAGAAATTTTGTAATAGAAAATGTATCAAAAACAGGAGGACATTTAGCATCTAATTTAGGTGTAGTAGAGCTTACATTAGCTCTTCACAGAAGTTTTAATAGTCCTAAGGATAAAATAATATGGGATGTTGGACATCAATCATATATTCATAAAATAATAACAGGAAGAAAAGATAAATTCAAATCTTTAAGACAAATTGATGGATTAAGTGGATTTCCTAAAAGGGATGAAAGTAAACACGATGCTTTTGAAACAGGGCATAGTTCCACTTCAATATCAGCAGGAATAGGTATGGCTTTAGCTAGAGATGTAAAGAAAGAAAATAGTCATGTTGTTTCAGTAATTGGAGATGGAGCAATGACAGCTGGTATGGCTTTTGAAGCTTTAAATCACGCTGGAGATTTAGGTACAAATTTAATAGTAATATTAAACGATAATGAGATGTCTATATCAAAAAATGTTGGGGGAATGAGTCAATACCTAGATAGAATAAGAACAGCACCAACTTATTCTAGAATGAAAGGTGATGTAGAAAGTTTTTTAAATAGAATCCCAGCTATAGGAAATAAAGTTTATAAAACAGCCGAAAGAGCTAAAGATAGTGTTAAATACTTTTTAGTTCCTGGGATTTTCTTTGAGGAATTAGGTTTTAAGTATTTAGGCCCAGTGGATGGACATAATATAAATGAACTTTTAAGTGTATTAAACAGGGCTAAAAAGGTTAAAGGCCCAGTAATAGTACATACAGTAACCAAAAAGGGGAAAGGTTATAAACCGGCAGAGGATAACCCTGGGAAGTATCACTCATCTTCGCCATTTGAAATTGAAACTGGAAAACCACTTAAAAAATCTAATAAAAAGAAATATTCAAACGTTTTAGGAGAAAGTGTAATTAAACATGCTAAAAAAGATGAAAAGGTAGTGGCTATAACAGCAGCTATGCCTGCAGGAACAGGCTTGAGTAAATTTAAAGAAGAATTTCCTAATAGATTTTTTGATGTAGGTATCGCAGAACAGCATGGAGTTACCCTTGCTGCTGGAATGGCTTCTCAAGGTATAAAACCAATTTATGCAGTATATTCAACGTTTTTACAAAGAGGTTACGATCAAGTCCTTCATGATGTATGTATTCAAAACCTACCTGTTACTTTAGCTATAGACAGAGCAGGTTTAGTAGGCAATGATGGTGAAACTCACCATGGAGTTTTTGATTTTTCATATTTAAGTCATCTACCGAATATGACAATAATGGCTCCTAAGGATGGAAAAGAGTTAAAAAAAATGATTGAATTTGCAATTGAATATAATGGACCAGTGGCAGTTAGATATCCTAGGGGATATTGTTATAATTACAAAGAAGATAATTCTAAGGATATACAGTTAGGAAAGGGAGAAATTTTAAAAGAAGGTAAAGATATTGCAATTTTAGCAATAGGTAAAATGGTTGAAAAAGGGGTTAACGTATACAAAAGTTTCAAAGAAAAAGGCCAAAACATAACACTTGTTAATGCTAGGTTTGTAAAACCATTAGATAATGAACTTTTAGATAATTTAATGAAAAATCATAATACTATTGTAACATTAGAAGATAATTCTAAACTAGGTGGCTTTGGTAGCATGGTTAATAATTATCTTATTAATAATAATTATGATGGTCGAGTTCTTAATATTGGTTTACCAGATAATTTTGTTGAACATGGGGATGTAGAAGAATTATTTAAACGATGTGGTATGGATGAAGCTAGCATAATTAAAGAGATTAAGAAAAAAATAAATGGGAGCGATTAGATGAGTAAGAAAGAACGCATAGATGTCTTACTAGTAAAAAAAGGATTTATTGAGAGCAGAGAAAAAGCAAAACGATGTGTTATGGCTGGTTTAGTATTTAATGATAATATGAGAATAGATAAACCTGGAACTAAGGTAGCTAAAGATGCAAATATCATACTTAAGGGTAATCCTATTCCTTATGTAAGTAGAGGAGGACTTAAGCTAGAAAAAGCTTTAGAAGAGTTTCCTATTGATGTAAAGGGAAAAGTTTCACTAGATATAGGTGCTTCTACTGGTGGTTTTACAGATTGTATGTTACAAAATGGTGCTAAAAAAGTATATGCAATAGATGTAGGATATGGACAACTAGCATGGAAAATAAGAAATGATGATAGAGTTGTTACAATGGAAAGAACTAATATTAGATATGTAAAGCCTGAGGACATTGGAGAATTAGCGGACTTTGCGACTATTGATGTGTCCTTTATTTCATTAGAACTTGTTTTACCTGTAGCTAAAAAATTAACTAAAGAAAATGTAGATATAATAGCATTGATTAAGCCACAATTTGAAGCTGGTAGAGAACAAGTAGGGAAAAAGGGTGTTGTAAGGGATAGTAATGTTCATAGAGAAGTTTTAACAAAGATATATAATCTAGGTAAATCCTTGGGATTATATATACAAAATTTATCATATTCGCCTGTAAAAGGGGCAGAGGGGAATATTGAGTATTTAGCGCATCTAAAAAAGAAAAGAAATGAAAAAATAGATGAAGGAATACTAATTGATAATATAGTCAATGCTTCACATAGTGAATTATAGATGCTAAGGGGGTTTAATGTATGAAAAAGTATGCAAGACAAGGAAAAATATTAGATTTAATAGAAGAACATGAAGTAGAAACACAGGAAGAATTAGCTAAATTATTAAAGGATAACGGAATAGACGTAACACAAGCTACTGTGTCAAGGGATATCAAAGAATTAAGGCTTGTAAAAGTTTTAGCTAAAAGTGGTAAGTATAAATATGCTGCAATGGGACAAAATCCAGATGGTATAACTGATAGATTAGTTAATATTTTTAAGAACTCTATAATATCTATGAGTGAAGCAGGACATATATTAGTTATTAGTACATTACCAGGTGCAGCGCAAATATCGGCTTCGGCAATAGATTCCTTAAATTTAGAAGAAATAGTGGGTACAATCGCAGGTGATGATACAATTTTTGTAGCTATAAATAAAAGAGAAAAAGTTAAAGAGGTAATGGATATATTTTACAAACTACTTGATTAATGGAGGTTAAATAAATGCTCCGAGAATTGAACATTAAGAATTTTGCTATAATCGATGAGCTTAATTTAAATTTTACAAAGGGTTTTAATGTTTTAACAGGAGAAACAGGGGCAGGAAAATCTATTATTATTGATGCAGTAGGTTTAGCATTAGGTGGAAGATCAACAAAGGAATTTGTTAGAACAGGAAAAGATAAAGCAGTAATAGAGGCTTTGTTTGATTTAAAAGATAAGGTAAGTACTGACAAAATTTTACTTGAATTTGGTATTGAGAGAGAACCAGATGGAGTAATTTTACTTACAAGAGAAATACATAACTCAGGAAGAAGTACATCAAGAATAAATGGACGTACTGTTACTTTAAACATGTTAAGAAAATTAACTAAAAACCTTGTTGACATTCATGGTCAACATGAACACCAATCTTTATTATCGTGGGAAAATCATATTAAATTTGTAGATTCTTTTGGAGATGAAAAGTTAAAAAAATTAAAACAAAAGATTAATGAAAAATATACAAAATTTATAAACTTAGAAAAAAATATTAAAAAGTTATCCTATAATGATATGGAAAGGGAAAGAAAAATTGATCTTTTAAAATTTCAATTAGAAGAAATAAATGAAGCAAATTTAGAAATTGGTGAAGAAGAAAAGATAACTAAAAAGTACAATGTTATTTCAAATACAGAAGAAATAGTAAGTGTTTTAGACAATATTACAAGGAAATTAAACTATAGTGACTTTAATCAGAATTCTATAATAGATAATTTGAATAATATAGCTGTGTTATTAAATAAAATTATAAACCATGATGAATCTTTAAGTGAATATCATGAAAATATCCAAACTATAATTTATCAATTACAAGACATTGCTAGAGATTTAAGAGATTATTCAGAGAGTATAGAATTTAATCCAGAGAAATTAAGTTTTTTAGATGAAAGAATTAATTTGATTAATAGATTAAAAAGAAAATATGGAACAAATATAAAAGAAATACTAGATTATAGAGATGAAATTGCTGAGGAATTAGATAATATAGAAAATAACGAGAAAGACTTAAAAGAATTTAAAAAAGAAGTTGAAATTGTTAAAAAAGAGCTTAACGAGTTATGTGATATATTAACAGAATATAGAAAAAAGGTAGCTAAAAAATTAGAAAAAAACATAATTAAAGAACTTAAGAGTTTAAATATGAAAGATGTAACTTTTAAAATTAATTTTGATGAATATGGATATTATACTAAAAATGGTAAAGATAAAATTGAGTTTTTAATATCCACAAATCCAGGTGAACCATTAAAGTCTTTAAGCAAGATTGTATCAGGTGGTGAAATGTCAAGGATAATGTTAGCATTAAAGTCTATTTTAGCTGAAGTAGATGATATACCTAGTCTTATTTTTGATGAGATAGATACTGGAATCAGTGGAAGAACAGCACAAATAGTTGGTGAAAAAATTGCAAAAATATCTTTTACTCATCAAATACTATGTATAACCCATTTGCCTCAAATTGCAGCTATGGCGGATAATCATTTCCACATAGATAAAAGCATTAAAAAAGGTAAAACTATAACAGATGTTAAAATTTTAAATTATGAGCAAAGAATAAATGAACTTTCAAGATTATTAGGTGGAGTAGATTTGACTTCAACAACCAAATTACATGCAAAAGAAATGATAGACTTGTCAAAAAAAATTAAAAGTAGTTAAAAAGATATTATTGCAGATGCGATAATATCTTTTTTTTTACTAATTTTGTGCAACTAAGATTTTACTTTACATTTTACTAAATATTTATGTAGAATAAATAAACATGAAAAAAGCCAAATTAATTATATAGAAGAAAGATTTTTGGAGGTGAAAGTTTTAGGAATTAATGGGAGAGTGATATTAGTTGCACAATTTCAATAAAAGAAAAAAAACAATATGTTTTGTTGCATTAATTGTAGTATTAGCTTACGCAGTTCAGATATATAATATAATCCATTTTCCTTCCCAAATTGATATTATAAAAGGAGAAAGTAAAAATATAGATGTTATATTTCCATTCACAGCAGATATTTTGAATATGAAGAAAGATAATATATTAAAGCTAAGTGAAGAAGATAGAGGAAAATTAGGACTTAAAATAAAAAATTCTTATGATTTTGAAACTTTAGATAAAGGTATAGCTAAGATTGAATTTAAATTGCTTGGTTTGATACCTGTAAAGGATATTAAAGTAAATATAATAGATAGACTATATTTAGTTCCTGGAGGTCACTCAATTGGTGTTAAATTAAACACAAAAGGAGTATTAGTTGTAGCCTTATCTCAAATAACAGGAGCAGATGGTAAAATATATAACCCTGCTAAATCAGCAGGTATAAAAATAGGAGATGCTATCTTAGAGATAAACGACATTAAAGTTAAAGATTCTAATCATGTTATAAAGTTATTAAATGATTTAAAAAATAAAAAAATAAAAATTAAAGTACAGAGAAATAAAAAGAATTTTACAACTTTTATAACTCCTATAAAAAGTAAACAAGATAATTGCTATAGATTAGGACTTTGGGTTAGAGATAAAACAGCCGGTATAGGTACTTTGACATTCTATGATAAAAATTCTAATTATTTCGGGGCTTTAGGACATGGTATAACAGATATAGATACAGCTCAATTAATGACTGTAGAACATGGTGAAATTATGGAGGCTAAAGTATCGTCTATAGAACAAGGTAAAAAAGGTTTACCAGGAGAAATAAGAGGTATTTTCTTTGATACTGATGATATTCTAGGCAATATTGAGAGAAATACTTTATTTGGTATTTATGGTAAGATTAAAAAGGATGTTAATAATAACCTTTATAAAGAAGTTCCGATAGCTTTGCAAAACGAAGTAAAAGAGGGTAAAGCCTATATTCTTACAACAGTAGAAGATAATAAAATTGAAAAATATGATATAGAAGTTATAAAAAAAGAATTACAAAAGACTCCAGATCAGAAAAGTATGGTGATTAAAGTAACAGATAAAGAATTATTAAAAAAGACAGGTGGCATAGTTCAAGGGATGAGTGGGAGTCCCATTATTCAAGATGGTAAATTAATAGGAGCTGTTACCCATGTTTTTGTATCAGACCCAACTAAGGGATATGGACTCTATATAGAATGGATGCTACGAGAAGCTGGAATACTTTTAGAGAATAATAGTGAATTTGCTGAAGCTAAATAAGAGGTGCGTTTATGCATCTCTTTTTTTCATATAGTAAGCAATATAAAACATGAAAGCTTAAATTCTAATAAATAATTGCCTAATAATATAAAAAGCAAAATTTTTTTAAAAAAAATATTAAAATTAGTAAATAAAGAAGGAAATAAATTTTCTTTGTCGAATTAGTAAATTGAATAGAAAAATATAGAAATAAAGGTATATTTAATTTTTAGGGGGGTAATGTAAATGAGTAAGAATATTGGAGTTTTAATAGCTGATGATAACAAAGACTTTTGTAATATTTTACAAGAGTATTTATCAACACAAGAAGATGTTGAGGTAGTGGGAGTAGCAAAGGATGGATTTGAAGCTTTAGATTTAATTTGTGAGGAAAATCCAGATGTATTGGTATTAGATATTATAATGCCTCATCTTGATGGTTTAGGAGTATTAGAAAAGTTAAATACCATGGATCTAGAAGAATTTCCTAAAACTATAGTATTATCAGCAGTAGGTCAAGATAAAATTACTCAGAGAGCTATTAATTTAGGGGCAGACTATTATGTTGTAAAGCCTTTTGATTTTGAAGTATTCATGAAAAGAATAAGACAATTAGTAGGAAATATGTCTTCATCTCAACCAAGGAGAAAAATTAATTCTAGTAGTAGTTTGATTAAAAATAGAGAAGGTAATAAAGCAAAAAGTTTAGAAGCTAGAATTACTAATATAATACATGAAATAGGTGTTCCTGCCCATATTAAGGGTTATTTATATCTTAGAGAAGCAATTGGTATGGTAGTTGAAAATGTAGAGTTATTAAGTGCAGTTACTAAACAATTATATCCTTCTATAGCTGAGAAATTTAACACAACACCTAGTAGAGTTGAAAGAGCCATAAGACATGCAATAGAAGTAGCTTGGAGTAGAGGTAAGATAGATACTATAAATAACTTATTTGGATATACAGTACATACTGATAAAGGAAAACCTACTAATAGTGAATTTATTGCTATGGTTGCAGATAAATTAAGACTTGAAAATATGGTTTCTTAATTAATATAGTGAACCATTATTTGAATTAAAAATCAGTGCGAGTATAATAAATTACCCTTGTTCGTCTTAATAAACGGATGGGGGTTTTTATATGTTTAAAATAAATAATAAAAATTTATTAGAGTAGCTTTCTTTACTAAAGAAGAAAATAATGATTTTTATTATATATTAAAGGTTCATTAAATACCTATTATTTTAAATCGATGGAGGGGAATAATAAGAATATAGATAATGAAATGAGGTTTAAAAATATTTATATTTGTGTGCCCAGTATGGGCACAGTCTATAGGGTGAAAGTCCCGAACACCGAAGGTGATTTAGGTGTTAGCTTAAGACAAGGGTGCCCACCGTGAGGTGGGATCTGAAGAAAGTCGGCGGCAAAATT